>DASRNA010000177.1:0-4399 GCA_035647655.1 Clostridia bacterium
CTCTAGTGATTATCTTGGTCCAGCTTCTAGAATAATTCCTGGTATTGGTGATTTAGGGGAAAAATCAGATTTTTCTATTAATTATAGAGCAAAGGTTCCTGCAAGAGAAACGGCAATAGCTGACACTGTTGTAGCTAATGTAGTCTTCACCTTTGCTTGGGATACAACAACGGATTAATTTAGCGTTTTAATTAGGTAAAGACAGGTAATTGCACCACCTGTCTTTTGTCCTAATAAATAAAAAAGATAGTACATAATAAAAGAAGGGAGTTGATAGGATGAGTAGATTTTTAAAGAAGTATATTATAGTGATTGCAGTTTTATTTTGCTTTGCATTATTTCCTTCTAGTTCTTATGCTGCGGGCGAAATCTTTAGTGTTACTGTACCCATGAATCTACCCATTACTATGGACTCTAGCGGCCAGGTAACAACAGCACAAAATGCTGCCATCACAAATAACAGTTCAGCTGCGGTAAAAGTTACAAAGGTAAAAGCAAAATTAAATGGCTGGATTATTAATCCGAATTTAAGCCCCAGTACTACAAAAGTGGATTCTAAAGAAATTGCCCTGTGGATACAAGGTCATTCAGTTTTACCAGATGGTAACTTGCAAGGAGGAGTTTCTAACTGGGAGCCCATAAGGAAAAATTTTCCTATGTCCATTTCTTATGATGCCCGTTTACCTGCTCAGTTGGATGATTGCAATGAGCTGATTGGCCATATTGTTTATACTTTTGTAAGTTTAGAAAGAGTAACAGATGATGGCAATTATATCTTAAATATAGAGACCGGCACTATTGTAAAGTATATAGGAACTAATAAAAACGATCTAGTAGTACCATCAACTCTATCAGTAGATGGTCAAGTATACCAGGTGAAGACTATTGGAGAAAACGCTTTTCAAAATCAAGAGCTTAAAGGAAGTCTTACTATTTCTCAAGGCATAAAAACAATTGGAGCCAGGGCATTTTACGGTAATGATTTAAAGTATGTAGGTATTCCTAATAGTATATCAACCATAGGCAGCTGTGCTTTTTGTTACAATAGAATAGGTTCATTCCCTATATGGGAAGGCAGAGTTACTATTGATAATTATAATGGAGGAATTCCAAATTTAGAAAGCAATGCCTTTAATAACAATTATTTTTTCCAGAGATATCCTGCTCCTGTTGAGTATTTAAGAAGTGCTCCTAGCAGATCATCCCTAAACAGTTCTTCAACTGAGTCCTACCATGTAAAAGAGCTTTACTTTATTGACTTTGATGAAAATGGTCAACCAGTTTTCGATGAAGAAGGATATCTGGTCTGTGATGTGGATGAAATAGAAAGATTAGGCTATCTAGAGATCTTTATAGAAAAAGGACTCCTTCCAGCTTTCCAGGAAATAGAGGTCAAAGAAAAAGTCCTTCCTATTTTAGAGGTAGACCCCCTTAAAGAGGGCGATACTTCTATCACAGGAAAGACAAATCCAGGAGCTACTATCCAGATAGAAAACTCATCCCAGGAGTTAAAGACACAAGCAGATAATAAGGGTGATTTTATATTTGACCTATCTCCCTTAAAAGCAGATGAAATTATTAGCATAAGAGTAGTAGAAGATGATGATCTTCTTGAGTTAGTCAAAGAAGAAAAGGTAAAAGCCTTAGATCTTGAAAAAGAAGAAGAGGTGCCAGTAGAAAGGGATCTAACTTCAGATGAAGACCCTGTAGTAAGGGATGAAAAACCGCAAGGCTCTGTAGATTCAACTTTAAAGGCTCCAGAAGATGCTAAAACAGAAGATGCTAGAGATGTGCAAACAAATAAAATTATAACACCACCTGCTATTCTAGAAGAAGAAGAGGAGCTTTAGTTTTAGTTAAAATAAGTGGAGGTGATATCTCAAGTTTTTACGGTTGATTTATCACCTCTTTAATATTAATAGATAGAAAAATCAAATATAGTCCAAAATCTAAAGATAGGAGTCAATCATATGAAAAAACGTATCTCTCTACTGCTTTTATTTATCATGATTTTAGCGCTAAATACTACAGCTCTAGCATCAAATGTATCAGTGAATCCGGCAGATTTTACTAATTTAGAACAACCTGGCCGGTCCACATCTACCGTTGTATTGACGGCTGATGCTGTACAATTTAGTGTAATAGTTCCTACAAAGTTGCCCCTACATATAGGTTCTGATGGAGGGGTTACTACGGCTACAAACGCTAAGTTTATTAATAGGAGTTATGCTCCTGTTCGAGTAAGTCAAGCAGAGATTAAAGCAACAGAGGGCTGGACTCTTGCTCCCTATGAAAGAAATATAAAGGAGATGGACTTAGCCAGCCAAGAAGTTGGCTTTAAAATACACGGTGTGGCTACTCTATCAAAGGGCAGTAAAGAAGTCTTGCTTTTTGATAAGGACAAGATACAAATCCAGGGGAGAGATCCGGGAGCATCAGAAAATACAACTTTTTCCCTTAGCTATAAGGCCACAGTGCCAGTACAAACAAAATCAATCGCAAATGAAAAAAAGATAGCTGATGTGGTATTTACCATTGGTTGGGATATGTAGCAGTGCCTGATGCTTTAGATATAATAATCTAAACTGAAGAAGACGCTTAAGTCAGAAAACCTATCTATTTGACTAGGGTGGCTATAGGACAAGATTTACTAGTCCTCGTAGTAAATCTTATCTAATAAGTGGGGCCTGTTTTATTTCTGGATTAAAAATCAGGATATTTTACCAGACCTAGATAGAGCAGAAGCCTTGTCTAAGATGGGACAAGGCTTCTGCTGCTAGTGGGATGGTTCTTATTGCAAGTAAGAAGAAAATTCTAGAAAAGAAGGGGCTGACTTTTTATAAATCTATTTTTTAAAGGGTAGGTGCTTAGGACCTTTTAAAGGGGCAAGAAAGTCACCTTTGGTAGATATAATCTCTTATGCTAAAAGAGGGAAAATTGTTTCCTAAGCTAAGTTGGACACCTAAAAAAGTTAGTGCCCAGTTTACTTTGGAAAGTTAGCTAATAGGGCAAATCATTGAAAAAACGAAGATTCTGCTTGACAGAGCTGGCAAGCTCTTATAGAATAATCATGGTAATCGATTTTCCCTGCCCACAAAATAGGGAGGATAAAAAAATGAAAACATTTGTTGCAAAGCCTGCAGAAGTCGAACATAAATGGTATGTTGTAGACGCTGAAGGCAAAACTTTAGGACGTTTGGCGTCTGAAATCGCCAAAATACTTCGAGGCAAGCATAAGCCAATTTACACACCTCATGTTGATACCGGTGATTACGTCATCGTTGTTAATGCTCAAAAGGTCCATGTTACTGGAAATAAGCGTCAAGACAAGATGTATAGATGGCATACAGGTTATATGGGTGGTTTAAAAGAACGTAACTTCCAGGAAATGATCACTCGTCAACCCGAAAAAGTCATTATGCATGCTGTTAAAGGAATGCTTCCTAAGAATTCTTTAGGAAGACAGATGGCTAAAAAACTACGCGTTTTTGCTGGTCCAGAGCATACCCATAGTGCACAACAACCTGAAGTACTGGATCTATAGGAGGAAATATGGCTATTCAATTTCAAGGAACTGGCAGAAGAAAAAAATCTGTCGCCCGTGTTCGTCTTGTTCCGGGTACAGGAGAGATCGTTGTTAACAAACGACCTGTAGCAGAATATTTTGATCACGAAATTCAAATTCAAGAGGTTAAAAGACCTTTAGAAATTACAGGAGCTGCAGGCAGCTTTGATGTATTTGTCAATGTTCATGGTGGAGGATTTACTGGTCAAACCGGTGCAATCCGTCATGGAATCAGCCGAGCGCTTGTTAATGCAGATGAAGCAAATAAACCAAAACTAAAAAGTGCTGGTTATTTAACGCGAGATCCTCGCATGAAAGAACGAAAAAAATACGGTCTTCGTAAAGCGAGAAAATCTCCACAATTCTCAAAGCGTTAAGTTTACTTCTTGTCCAAAAGAGCCCTTATGGGGCTTTTTTTTATCGGTATAAGCTGTTATTGCAAGTGGATCATAAGACTAGTATGTTTTTTGAAAAAAACCAGACAGGGAAAGAATCCTTTGTGAAGTAAGTTTTGGCAGAAAAAGAGTAGAAACTGGGCTAGGCTTCTAGCTTGGCTTGTTAAAATAAAAGATAAAAGTATTGATTAAGACAAAGGGGTCTTATTATAAGTATAAATTGACTTAAAAGAAACAATTTATAGACAATTAGGTTGAACGAAATTAACATTCATTCAGAAAAGAAGCGGTAGAATATAATTCTGTATATATTATGCCCAGCCCAGCCCAATGATATAATTTAAATTTGACAACTTTCTCCTATAGGGGTAGAATAAAAGTATCCATTACATGGGATAGGGTAAATCTTTTTCTAAAGGACCTTTAGGTAAGAAATTTT
>DASRNA010000178.1:0-2385 GCA_035647655.1 Clostridia bacterium
CTATTTTATTGATTATGAGAATGCTTGGGATTTTACCAGCAATCTGGATGATTTCCTGCATGAATATATACAAATAATGATAGACAAGAAGCAGCTAAAAGAAGCCTTTGAATTGCTTGCTTATCTTTTTCTTAAACTAGCAAGACAGGGTGTTGATGATTCAAGCGGGGGAACGGACCTAGTGGCAGATCGCTGCCAAGAAATGTGGAAGGAAATAATAGATAAGAGCGAACTTTCATTAAAAAAAGAGCAATTCAAATGGTTTATTGAACATGTCGATAGTCCAGATACAGATTATATGGGGGAATATTTGGAAGAAGTTTTACTTGAAAAGTTTAAGGAAGAAGAATTCCATGATCACAAGCTCCTATATATCGAAAAAAAATCTCAAGGATATAGAAAAGAAGAGCTATCGCGCTACAGAAGGCGAAAACTTGGAGAGCTGGCCCTGCGCCATATAGAAATCCTAGAGTTAAAAAAGATAAGCGGGAAGGAAATTGAAAGCTACTGCAAAGACAATTTAGAACTTTCTCTTATTAGGGAGTACCTTGTGGACTTTTATCTTGAAAAGAAAAAATATGATAGAGCCATTAAACTCCTTAAGGAAGGTAAGAAGAGGGATGCAGATGATAGGGAGGTTGTGGCAAATTATAGCTTGAAGCTAAAGGATTTATACAAAAAACTGGGAGAGCAGGATTCTTATAGGGATGAGCTATGGCTCCTAGTGCTGGAATACCTGCCTGGAGAGGAAGAGCTTTTTGATGAACTAAAGGCCCTCTATACAAAGAAAGAGTGGATTAAAAAAAGAGAAAGAATATTTGAAAGCCTGTCTTTATCTAGCGATAGGGCTAGGTTTTATGCAAAAGAAGGCTTGTATGAGCGGCTCCTTGCTTGTGTGGTTAAGGCTAATGGTCTGGGACTCTTAAGAAGCTATGAGAAAGACTTAAAAGATATCTATCCCCAGGAGCTTCTGCAAAAGTATGAAGATACCCTAGAGGATATGGCAAGCTATACCACCAACCGGAAATACTACCAGGAAATAGTGCTTATTTTAAAGAGAATGGAAGCCTATCCTGGGGGAGAAACAAGAGTCAATAAACTTGTAAATGAGTGGAGACAAAAATATAAAAACAGACCAGCCATGATGGATGAGCTAAAGAAACTACCCTTTATAAGATTGGATTTAATAGATAGGTTCCCAGGTTGGAACTAATGGTAAAGAGCCCTTAGTCAATGTATGCAAATCGACTAAAGACAAGCCTTTTAACTTTAAAGAAAGGAAAAAAGGCTTGTTTTCATTTGTTTTTTTATTATCTAAGTCAAGATATGTATAAAAGACAAAAGGTGGTATAATACAGTAGATTTGACAAATACTAAGACAAGAAAAGAGGAAGTAATTTGGAAAACAGTAAGGGGAATATCTTTCAAAATCCCTATCTAGTAACAGCGCTTGCTTTATTTAGTTGTTTCTTATGGGGAAGTGCCTTTCCTACCATAAAAGTGGGATATGAATTATTTGCAATTAGTGGAAGCAATACCTATGGAAAGATTTTGTTTGCAGGGTATAGGTTCTTTCTAGCGGCATTTTTGATTTTAACTTTTTGTCTTTTAACAGGAAGAGAAATAAAAATAAGAAAAGGCCAGATTAAGGGCCTTCTATTATTAGGACTTTTACAAACAGCAATAAATTATACCTTTTTCTATATCGGCGTTTCCAATATCAGTGGGACCAAAGGGTCTATTTTATCTGCCACAGGCACCTTATTTTCTGTGCTCTTAGCCCATTTTTTCTATAAGGAAGACAAATTAACCAAGAAAAAGATCATTGGCCTTATAGTGGGTTTTTCTGGAGTTGTTCTTGTAAATATAAATGGTGGCGATGTGGGAGGTGGTTTTTCCTTAACGGGAGAAGGCTTTGTATTAATGGCAAGTTTAACCGGGGCAATATCAGGTATATATACTAAGGCCCTGGCTAGGCATATAAATACATTTTTAATTACTGCCTATCAACTATTAATCGGTTCACTTTTTCTTATTAGCGTAGGATTTTTAGGGGGAGCGCAAAGCCTTACCTTTACCGGTCAAAATATATGGTTGTTATTGTATTTATCCTTTCTCTCGGCGGCAGCCTTTTCTATATGGACTATTTTGCTTAAGCACAATGGGGTGGGTAAGGTATCTATATACAAATTTACCGTCCCAATTTTCGGCACCTTTCTTTCCTATATTATCCTAAAAGAAAGACTATTAGGAACAAATACCATTCTAGCCATTATACTGGTGTCTCTTAGTATTATTTTGATAAATATTGACAGGGTAAAAAAAAGCAGCACTTAAGTATAGACGAAAATAGCGATCACAGGCATAAAGAGATCAATCTACAAT
>DASRNA010000179.1:0-4075 GCA_035647655.1 Clostridia bacterium
CTAGTAGTGATATAATAAAGTTAATACTATTTTATGGAGGTTTTTATGAGAATCGGTGTACCTAAGGAAATTAAAGATAATGAACAACGCGTCGCTCTAACCCCAGCAGGTGCCGCAGAGTTAATCAAGCACGGACATGAAGTTTTTATTGAAACTCTTGCAGGAACAGGCTCAGATTTTGCTGACGAAGCCTATAAAGCCCAAGGAGCTAAAATCCTCCCAACTGCGGCTGAAGTTTGGAATAATGCTGATATGATCATTAAAGTGAAGGAACCATTAGAAGAAGAATATCAATATTTTCGAGAAGGTTTGATCCTTTTTACCTATCTACACCTTGCTGCAGAAGAAAAGCTTACTCAGCAACTAATTGACTCAAAAGTCGTCTCCATTGCTTATGAAACCGTAGAACTCCCCAATAGAAGCCTACCTCTACTTACACCCATGAGTGAAGTTGCAGGACGTATGGCTTTACAAGAAGGTTGCACCTTCCTTGAAAAGATTCATGGTGGCAAGGGCCTTCTACTTGATGGTGTACCTGGTGTTGCTCCTGCTCATGTAGTAATCGTTGGAGCGGGTGTTGCTGGTGCTGCTGCTTTAAAACGCGCCGTAGGTGGTGGGGCACGAGTTACGGTTCTTGATGTTGCAATCGATCGCCTCAAATATCTTGGTGAAATTTATGGTAGCCAAATTGAAACGGTCTACTCCAATAACTTTAATCTTATGGAGGCAATGAAGACTGCTGATCTTGTCATTAGCACTGTCCTAATTCCTGGAGAAAAAGCGCCAAAACTAGTTACAGAAGAAATGGTAAAAGCTATGCCTGATGGCGGAGTAATTGTAGATGTTGCTATTGACCAAGGTGGTACCACTGAAACAATATCAACTCCTACATCTCATACAAAGCCTGTGGTTGTAAAGCACGGCGTTCTTCACTACGCTGTTCCTAATATTCCTGGAGCTGTCCCTAAGACCTCAACCCTAGCCCTAACCAATGTAACCCTACGTTATGCTGTAAATATCGCTAATAAGGGTTGGAAAAAGGCCGTAGAAGATGACGCAGCCCTAGCTAAAGGGGTAAATGTTGTAAATGGTAAGGTCACCTATCCAGGTGTTGCTAGAGCCTTTGATCTGCCCTATGTAGAACTATCAGAAGCAATTAAATAACTAGATCTAGAATAAATAGAGAGGGAATCATTCCCTCTCTATTTTTCTGCCTTAATGTCATCATAGCGTCTATCATTAGCAAATTTATCAACAACATAGGAACATTGAGCTAAGAGTTTGACGCCTTCTTCCCGGGCATGGTCCGCCAACCTATCAAGAAGTTTAGCTGCTACCCCATGTCCTCTTAACTCTGGCTTTACCCTGGTAGAGGTTACAAGATAAACCTCACCTTCTGGCCTATACTCTATTACGCCTAGGGGCGACTTTTCCTTTTCACCAATATAAAAACAGTTTTTTCCTTTTTTTATTTCCTGCATTTTTCCTCCTTTAACCAGTCTCTTCTCGCTTTATACCCAAAGTAAGATTTTAATCTCTCCATGGCAGATGACGGTATATTAAAAAGACTTCCCGCTCATCTTTTTCCCAGGATAGGGGTACCCGAAGCACTCTCTCAAAGGAGCTATACTTTTCAAGATAGTACATATAGTCCACAAAGGGATAGTATAAAATAATAAAACACTCCCTATCTCTTACTTCTAAGGACTTTTCAATATTTGCTAACACCTTTTTAAAGACTTTTTGCGAGAAAGGATTAAAAAAGTAAAACACATCTTCATCCCTTAGTTTGTAATCCTCTACATGAGTGCAGATAAAATTAAAAGGAGAGGATGCGATTTCTTTTTTTTGAAGATAATTCACTTCATTTTCTTTTAGCTCTTGGTAGGTTTCTTCTTGAAGTTCTATGCCAGTAACATCAAGACCGAAAAGATCATGAAAGAAAAAGCTTACCCTTCCATGCCCACAGCCAAAATCTATTACTTTCCTTTCTTTTTCCAAGGGAAAAAAACGAGCCAATTCCAGCAACGCTATATAGGGTGTGGACTCCGTGCGATAATAATCCGGTTCATCCTCCCATTCCCTAAAACCTAAGGTGTCAATACCCAATCTTTTATCATAGTGGTAATCAACCATTTTACCCTCCCGAGTCTTAAAGTAGATTTTTCTTGTACAGGATTCTGCCTACACCTATTGTAATAAGAGCACTTACCGGCACAAGAACACTTACAGCAGAAGCTAGAGAGGGCCTTATTATAAATAAGAGGCTCATCATAAGAAGAGGTGCCACAGCAAGCTTCCAGTTTTTTGCAATAAATACCACACCAAGCCCACCAAAAAGTGCTGGTAAAATATTTCCAAAAGCAGGTTCTAGAATCGGAGCTTCCAAAAAGGGACGAAATACCGAAAGTAAGAGCATTCCTAAAAAAAGCATAAGAGTAGTTACAACTGAACTGGTGGCTATAGCAATCGTTGATACTACTTCACCCTGGGGGGTTCCAGGTTCGACACCAGCCTGTTCCATGGCCTGTAGGGCTGCTGGAACCTTCATTGCTGTTAGATTTCCCGTCACAAAGCCCAGATAGCTTCCCCCATTTCCCAGCATAGGACTAAAGGTCAAAGCTTCAATCACTCCCACCGTCCAATAAATAGGTGCTATGGCTAATAAACCCTCAAATACTGGCATCCAGCCAGGCCAAGCATCAAAGTATATTGAGCTAATAAGGGGAAAGGAAATAAAAAGACCCAGGGCCACAAGCAAGGACACTCGGCCCCAAGTATGTATTTTCTTTTGATAATTCATAAGTCCTCCTAAATCAACCAATAAGTAAGTGGAATCGCAAAGGCCATAGCTCCCAGCATACTTAGGGGTAGAGCATAGCTTTCAAGCCATTTCCACTTATACCTTTTAATAAGAAATCCCCAAAAGATCATTAATAAAGCGGAAAACACTAGCACAAAAACAGGAATCATTCCCGCTAGGCCACTTCCCACATCAGAAAAAACCATGCCTAAAAAGGCAGAAATCATTCCGATAAAAAGAGAGTCCATCAAAACCTTACTCCAGGCCTCATCTTTGGCTCGGACCTTTCGAAGGCCACTGGCCATGGATTTTTGAAAAAACAAAATCACCAGAATGCCCGAGAGAATTCCCAGAGTCATAACCCAGGCCATGGCATTAAAGGCCACTGCATTTTGTAGGGGCTGATCTAAGGATAAATTCATTATATTTGCCACAGAAGCTGCCGCTGGAAGTTCATAAGTAAGAGCCCCCAAAACAGAAAGTCTTAGCCATGGCAGGGGTAGGCCTAAAAATTTCGATAAACTCAGCAGGCCAAGAAGAATAGCTAGAGCAGGAGCAAGGGTAAAGACTGCTGTACTAAGGACCAGTCTTTTTAACATTTTTTTCTTTAGGCCTAGGCGAAGGGCTTCTTTCCAGGCTTGGTAGAAAAAGAAAAAAGATTGCCCCAAAACAAAAACAATAACAATCGCCGCAAGAGCAAATAAAAGAGGATGGTTAATACTAAACATCTGCGCCCTCCTGCCTTAAGAGATCCAAATAAAAGCTGATCATTTTTTCAAGATTTTCAATAGACAGATATTCTCCCCGGCCATGCATTCTTGAAAGTTCATCATCTGTTACCCTACAGGGCAAAAACCGGTAGATATTCTCAACAAGATCTTTATAGTGACGACTGTCGGTGCCTCCGGTAACAAGATAGGGAGTCATTATAGCATCGGGGAAATTCTTTTGAATGCATCCTTCCAGCTGGCTATAAAATCTACTCTTTATATTTGAGTCCTTTGTTCCTTCTTCTTTAATTAGAATATCAACTGTAAATTCATGGTCAAAGGAATAAAACCAGTCCATAATTTCTTCAAAAGTCTCTCCTGGTAGAATTCTCACATTGGCAACACAAGAGGCCCTTCTAGGAAGAACATTATGAGCCTCTCCCGCATCAGTCATCGTAAAAGCCACCGTTGTTCTTACCATGGCAGCTGTTTGCCTGTTCTTTAAAAGAATTTTCTCTAGAATAAAAAAGTATTTTCTAGGATTTGAAAGTACCCATGATTC
>DASRNA010000180.1:0-2518 GCA_035647655.1 Clostridia bacterium
GACTGTGATAAAAAATCTCTTCTTATTTCTTCCAAGATTCTTACGGGCAATACTTCCTTCTATTCCAAAGATCTTTTGTGTCAATTTTGCGGTCTTTACTTTTTTGAAAGGTTCCAATTTAAGATCGCCTGTATTTCGAACCGCTTCCAGTGGGGAAATTCTGCCAGCCTTTATTGCAGGCCCGAGGGCAGATAAGAAAACAGTGATCCCTCCTACTCCAGCACCTAGCACAAGAACGGTAGGAGAAATAGTGATGGTCATATTAGTCAAAACATCAAGGTCTCCTTGTAGTAAAGAAATCACATAAAAGACCACTTTCATAGCCAATATACCGGAAAAAAGTCCAATAGGAATACCTATAAGGCTTAAAGTACCAGCTTCCTTTAGGACAATACCTCTTATTTGCTTGGGGGTTGCTCCTACAGAACGGAGGATTCCAAATTGGGAAGTTCTCTCTAGTGCTGAGATATGAAAACTATTATAAATAACTGCAATGGTGGAGACCATGATCAATCCGATAACAAAGAGGACCAATGCCATGATAGAACTATTAAAAGACTCATGAATGCTTTGCCCGTAAAGACGAAGCAGTCCCTCGTTGTAGAAAGTATTGTCCTTGGAGACTCCAATGTCTTTTGCAATTCTTGCAATTTTTGCTGGTGCATTTTTTATATCACTTAAAGTAAAAAAGGCATTATAGTTTCTGTTTTCCTGCATAGAAAGCCTTGATCCCACAATGGCATCCGAGATAAATGCACCTGACCACCTTCTTTTGGGTTGGGTAATGCCTACAAGGGTATAAGACCCTTCTCCTTCCTGTATAAATGTCTCCTCCGTCATAATGGTATATCCATCAGCGTCTTCACCATAGCTGGTATCTCTATCCCCAAGATTTAGTTTAATAGTATCCCCTAGTGCATAGTCCTCATCAAAGTATTCCAACACCCAATCTTCTAGGGCAATTTCTTGATCATTCTCAGGAAATCTTCCCTCTTTTAAGTGAAGGGGAAGGAAGCTTAAGGCTTTTTCATCATAGGCCTTTATTTCTAAGTATCTATAGGGGTAAACAACATTACGGTTATCCCTTTCCTCTTGGGTCACTTGACTGACGGTGGCATAGTTTTTAAGCTCTCGCACACCCACCTCGTCCACGTCTACATGATTGGTTAATTGCTGGATTTGACTTTGACTTACATCGGTAAATTGCCCGTGATAAGATCCAGCGTTTTCTAAAGTATCTTGGATGGCTCTATCTTTAGCTGCCACCATTATGCTTCCTATGGCAGAGATCATAGCCAGCGAAAGAATAATACCTAGAATGGTCAATAGCGTCCTATTTCTTTGCTCCTTTAAATAGCGATAGGTGATTTGCTTATAGCTTTTCATTTCACCACCTCATTTTGCACAATAGCACCATCTTCAATGGTGATGATCCGATCTGCTTGTGAAGCGATTTCTAAATCATGGGTAATTAAAATTAAGGTTTGATTGTATTTTTTAACAGAGATTCTTAGCAAGTCTATAATTTCTTTGCTATTTTTACTATCTAAATTCCCGGTAGGTTCATCTGCCAATACAATAGAGGGGTTGTAGGCAAGGGCGCGCCCTATGGAAACTCTTTGTTGTTGCCCGCCTGATAATTGGTTGGGAAGATGTTTTAGCCGATCCTTTAAGGCTAGAATATTCATTAATTCATCGAAATGTTTTTCATCCAAATCTTTGCGATCTAAAAGTATGGGTAATTTTATATTTTCCTCTGCTGTAAGAACAGGAATTAAGTTATAAAACTGAAAGACGAAACCTACTTTTCTTCTTCTAAATACAGCGAGTTCGCTTTCTTTTAAGCCATAGATATCCACACCATCTACAAACACTTTCCCAGAGCTGGGTTGATCCACACCCCCTATAAGATGGAGCAAGGTGGATTTACCAGAACCACTGGCACCTACCACCGCTACAAACTCTCCTTTTTGTATAGAGAGATTAATATCTTTTAGGGCATCCACCCTTGTATTTCCTTTTCCATAAGATTTAGAAAGATTTTCTACTCTTACCACTTCCATATTTTTTGCCTCCTATCATACATTATACAGACTAGTATAAAGGGCTTATCTTACAATTAGGTGAATATCTATCTTACAATTTTGTAAGACTAAATAATTCCTTTTAAAAAGGTCATGGTAAAGCTTGTACCGATATCTTTTTTGCTTTGCACAGAGATACTTCCTTTTTGGGCTTCTACAATCAACTTAGCAAGATTTAAACCAATTCCAATACTATCTGGCTTCACCTTGCTGGTAGTTTTGTAAAATCTTTCAAAAATATGGGGTAAGTGCTGGGGATCAATACCCTCGCCATTATCTTGAATCACTATGGTGGTGAATATAGGACTTTCTTCTAAGGTAATGGTGATGTCTTCTCCCCCATGTTCCGCTGCATTTTTTATAATATTGATTAAGGCTTCTGCAATCCAATTTTTATCTCCATAAAGGCTGCTATCCATATCACCTTTGATTTC
>DASRNA010000181.1:0-2474 GCA_035647655.1 Clostridia bacterium
GTAGGAATAGTTCAGAATAAAGTAGGGATAAAAGACCAGGGAATTGAATTAAAAGAAGAGCTTAAAAACATATGTGGAAAAAAAGACCCCCGAAATGAAATAAATAATATAAAAGACTCTATCCAATCAATTGAAAGGGAATATAAAAAGCTAAAAAATGATTTTGAAAGCTATAGCCAAGAAAAGATAGACTTGGAAAAGGATCAAAGGGGATTAAAAGCTACCTTAGAACAAGTTCAAAAGAGTATAATCCACAATAACAGACTATTAGAAGGGATGATTTTTGAAAGTAAGTTTGATAATATACAAGAAGTGGAAAAAGCATTTAGGACCTCAGAGGAAAGGGAAAGCCTAAAAGATGAAATAAAGATTTATGAGGAAAGCAAATTAAAAATAGTTGAAAACCTTAAGAGGCTGGAAAAGAGAATGAAGGGTAGGTCTATTGGGGAAAAAGAGTGGCTAGATATACAAAGACAAAGGGAAGAAGCTAGTAAAGACTTGGAAAAAAGCCACCAGGCCCTAATAGAGAAAAATACCCTAGTAAAGGATGTTAAAAAGAAACTGGAGGAATTAGTAAAAACTCTTGAGGAGAAAAAGGTCATAGATCACCAAATGGCTTTGTTAGTTGAATTAGAAAACCTATTTAAGGGAAATAGGTTTGTTGAATATATATCTATGGGGCAATTAAAATATATAGCCCGGGAAGCATCTCAGGAATTAAAGAAAATTACTAGGGGAAGATATGCATTAGAACTGGATATAGAGGGGAACTTTATTATCAGAGATGATTTTAATGGAGGAGTTAGGCGGGGAACTAAGACCCTTTCTGGGGGTGAAACATTTTTAACTTCCTTGGCCCTCGCTCTAGCCCTATCATCCCAGATCCAGTTAAAAGGAAAGTCACCTTTAGAATTCTTCTTTTTAGATGAGGGCTTTGGTACCCTAGATAGTGACCTGTTAGAAACAGTTATGAATAGCTTGGAAAAACTCCATTCAGATAGGTTAAGTGTAGGTCTAATAAGCCATGTGGAGGAACTAAAACAAAGGATTCCAAGAAAACTAATAATAAACCCTCCAGAGCCAGGGGTAAGTGGAACAATTATAGGACTAGAAAAGAGTTAGACTAGACTTCATTATGTAAACAAATCATTGTAGGGGTTGGGCTCTGCCCAACCCGTGTGTGGGAACGTCGTCCAGGTAAACTACCCAATCATTGTAGGGGTTGGATTCTACCCAACCCGTGTGTGGGAATGTCGTCCAGGTAAACTACCCAATCATTGTAGGGGTTGGGTTCTACCCAACCCGTGTAGGGAACATTAGTCCCCTAAAGGGACTTTGAAAAATATGCTTTTTTATTTATAATATAATAATAAATCAAAACCAAGGGGGACAAAAATGTCAAAAATACAAATTGTTACAGACAGTACAGCATATTTAACAAAGGATGAAATAAAAGAATACAATATAAAAGTTGTGCCTCTAATGGTACATTTTCAGGACCAGGATACTATTGAAGGGTTACCAGGAGAATTTGAAGAATTCTTTGATAAGTTAAAGACATCAGAGGACTTTCCCACAACCTCCCAGCCATCAGCAGGAGCCTTCGCTAAGGTTTTTAAAGAAGCCATAGATGATGGAAAAGAAGTCATTGCAATAACAATATCCTCAAAATTAAGTGGTACATATAATAGTGCCCTGATAGCAGGAGATATGGTAGATAGTGATAAAGTAACCGTGATAGACTCCCTTAGCTCTGTGGCAAACCTTAAGCATATGGCAATAAAGGCCCATAAAATGGCAGTGGAAGGAAAGACCAGGGAGGAAATCAGAAAGGATATAGAGGACCTAAAAACAAAAATGGGAATTTATTTGACAGTTGGGACCTTAGAATACCTAAAAAAAGGTGGCAGGTTGTCAGCCACCCAAGCCTTTATGGGAACAATCTTAAATGTAAAACCTATTTTAAAAGTAGTAAATGGAGTTATAGAACCAGTGGCAAAAGTAAGGGGAAAGAAAAAAGCAATAGAGACGATAATAGGAAGTATTCCTGAAGAAGTAAAAACAGTATATATACCCCATATATTTAATGAGGAGGAAGCCCTAGAAATAAAGTCAACCCTAGAAAATAGATTTCCCAATGCAAGGCTAGAAATAACTGAAATAGGACCAGTTGTGGGAGGGCACTTAGGGCCAAAGGTAGTAGGAGTCTGCTTCACCTGGTAGGGAAGTTTTGCATACTTATTTGGAATTTGTAGGGGCGACCAGTGGTCGCCTGATTTTATTTACTAAACATCAGAAATTCCAATAGGCTCTAGTTGTTTTTTAGCTTTACGGTTTTGCAAGGCAACAGTGATAATATGAAATACAAGTATAAATAAATTAAAAGCCATTATAGCTATAAGAGAATATATGACCTGGGGCATTTGGCAAGCAATATCTTTAAAGATGGGTGGTTCAATTAAATAATCATAATT
>DASRNA010000182.1:0-2548 GCA_035647655.1 Clostridia bacterium
CCTCCATGGAACATCCATTGTGGGCAATATTATGATTTTTGCCATAGGCCTTAATCTTCTTTTTGATGCCAAGTTATCTGTAGCCAATATGCTGCCAGCTCTTTTCTTAGCTGCCCTGGCAGGCTTTTTTATATAAAAGAAAGTTTGATTTGGCACTTTTTGGGGTTTTTCTAAAAAAAACCCCAAAACACAGGCTGGAAAAGCATGGTAAAAGTAGGTAGATTAGATAAGCTTTCCTTGAAATATCGGATAAATTTAGTTATAATAAAGACATAACTAATTAGAAACGGAGGAGAATATGAACCCTGGGATAAACCCGAAACTATCTATCATTGGAGTTCCCTTGGATCTTGGAGCAAGTAAGCGAGGTTCGAGCTTAGGGCCTGATGCAATACGTTTTGCCGGTCTTAAAAACAGACTAGAAAAAATCGGCTACCAAGTGCAGGATGAAGGAAATATCCCCTTTCATGCCGTAGAAACGGGTAAAGACAGTACAAATCACAAGAATCTTGCCTCGGTGGTAGAGGCCAATGAGAACCTGGCAGCCAAGGTGGATGAGGTAATGAAGTCCGGCCGATTTCCTCTAGTTATTGGGGGTGATCACTCCATTGCTATTGGAACCATTAAGGGTGTGCTAAAAAATGTAGCAAGACTAGGGGTGATTTGGTTTGATGCCCATGGTGATATAAACACAGGTGATACTTCTCCTTCAGGAAACATTCATGGTATGCCCGTAGCCTCTCTTCTTGGTAGAGGCCTAGAGCGCCTGTCTGCCATAGGTGGGAGTGAATATAAGCTTGATAAAGAAAAGATTGTCTATATAGGCTGTAGAGACCTTGACAGTGGAGAGAGGGTTGCCCTAAAAGAACTTGGAATTCATGTATTTACTATGCATGAAATTGATCTTAAGGGGATTCAGTGGGTTATGGATAAGGCCATGGAGATTGCTTCTAAGGACACCGATGGGGTACATGTTTCCTTTGATATTGATGTACTAGATCCCTCTCACGCCCCTGGAACGGGCACCATTGTCCCCGGAGGACTAGGCTACAGGGAGGCTCATTTTTCTTTAGAGCTAGTTAGTAAAAATGTCAAACTAGTTAGTGCGGAGTTTGTTGAGGTAAATCCCATTTTAGATGATAAAAATAAAACAGCAGAAGCTGCAGTAGCCCTTACAGGTTCTCTTTTAGGAGAATGGCTGATATAAATAGGCTAGTAAACAAAAAACAGCGCTAGTCGCTGTTTTTTTTATGGTACTAAGTCCTATTTATTTTTACTGTTTGTTTATGCAGCAGTATTTGTATTTTTTTCCACTGCCACAGGGACAGGGGGCATTTCTACCGACTTTTTCAACTGAACGTGTATGGGCTGCAAGATAGGTTTTTCGCAGCTCATTTCGCTTTTGATTATCAAGAAGCTCCTTCCATATGGGTAGATTGTAAAGCCAATCTGCCTTGGCCTCCATCATATTGTAAAAGAGTTTTTCATAATCTACCTTAACATCAATTAGACTAGTCTCCTCAAGGTCTTCTAGTTCTATTGGGGGTAGGATGGATTCATTTATTCCATCAAGAAATCCGGCAAAGACAGGATTATCTACCTCATATTCTCTTGCTAATTCTTCAAGTGTCCCCTGGATATGGGGATCTTTTTTATTAAGTAGCTGCTTATAAATATCTGTTTCTATGGCAAAATATTCTTGCCAAAAAGCGTTTGACTGGGTTTGATTTAAACCTTGACTCATTTGTGTCCAAAGCGTGTATACTTTCATACTATCCTCCTAAAACCCATTCTACCTTTTTTTGAATAAAAAAGAAAGACAAGTATAGATTTATTCTTTTAACTTATTATGCTAGAATAAGGACAAAGTAGCCCTAAGAAAGGAGAGCCACTATGCCACTGATTGGAAAGATGCTTATTGCCCAAGGAGGAGGACCGACAGCGGTGATCAATGAATCCTTGGTAGGCGTCATAAAAGAAGCAAGGCGTAATCCTAATGTTACCCATATCTATGGAGCACTTCATGGAATACAGGGGATTGCAGAGGAAGACTTTGTTGATTTAGCCTATGAAACAGAAGGAAATCTTGAGTGCATCGCTAAAACACCTGGTTCCATTTTATTAAGTACCCGCGTTAAACCAGATGAGGCCTATTTAATGCGCATGTTTGAAGTAATGCGTCATCATAATATTAGATATTTTTTATATATAGGGGGAAATGATTCTGCTGAGACCGTGCGCATTATCAAAGAATTTGCCCAAAGAGAAGATTATGATCTAATGGCAGTACATATCCCAAAAACCATTGACAATGACCTAAGAGAAAATGATCATTCTCCGGGCTTTGGAAGTGCTGCACGCTACGTTCTTCAAGCTTTTCGTGGTGTGGAAAAAGACAATATGGCCATGGGTGGCATTTACATAGGGATTATTATGGGTCGCCATGCAGGGTTTTTAACAGCAGCAGCGGCCCTTGCCCAACAATCAGAAGATGAGGGGCCTCATTTGATTTATGTGCCAGAAATCCCCTTTAAATTAGAAAAGTTTT
>DASRNA010000183.1:0-2483 GCA_035647655.1 Clostridia bacterium
AGGTATAATGGACTTATGGAGGTATTTATGAATCATATTACTATTTGTCTTGCCTTTGCCAACATCCAACTGGCCTCTCCTGATAAGAATGCTCTTGTTCATCAAGAGCTCATTATAAAAGCTCTTGATAAGAAGGCGGGTCTACTCCTTTTTCCTCCTCTTAGCCTTACTGGGGATGGACTAGGAGAGTTTTACCGCCAACCAACCATCCTTGAGGGCTCAAAAAAAGCACTCTCCTCTCTGGCTAAGATGTCATCAATAGCCGCCTTTATTGGGCTACCCATGCAAATTGAGGATAGGCTCTTTTCTGTTATGGCCCTTATAGATCAAGGGGAAATCAAAGGATATATCCCTCTTTCTAGTAAAGATAAGGCCTTTAGTGATCCACTTCTCTTTCCGAAAAATCTTTATCCAGATAAAGAGCTATATAAACTTTCTATTTATCTTGATGATTCCTTTAGCTATCCTAGTAAAAATAAAGATGTCATTGCATTATTTAAAGAAGAAAGTAAAAAAACAGATGCTCCCCTACTTTATCTTTCTTGTCCAGAAAGCTATAGTATTTCAGGAGGGATCCATTCATCCAGCTATATCCTGTGGCATAAGGAAGAGACTATAGCCACGGACCTTTGGTCTGATGAACTGATTACACTAGAAGTAGCCCTTGAAAAGGGTTCACTGGAGCTTTTTAGCTATAAGCCCAAAAAAAATAATAACCAGACCTTTAGCTCCACGCCCTTTTTATCTCCAAACTTTAAAGGATACCAAGAGCTCTTATCCCACCAGGCCAAGGCCTATGGAAATAAATTACTGCGCACCGGTTCTAGCCACTCTATTATTGGTATTAGTGGTGGCCTAGACTCCACCTGGGCCCTAATTGCCACTTTGCAGGCTCATAGGAAAATGAACCTGCCCCTAGATCATATCCACCCCATAGTCTTACCCGGCTTTGGTTCTTCTGAAGATACCATGAGCTCGGCACTGGACCTCTTAGATGCCTTGGCTTTAAAGGCAGAAATCATATCCATTGATAAAGCCGTTCTCCAACACTTTGAGGACCTAGGCCACGATCCTGAGGAGAAAAATATTGTCTATGAAAATGCCCAGGCCAGAGAGCGTACACAAATTCTTATGAACCTTGCCAATAAATACCATGGCCTGGTAGTGGGAACCGGAGATATGAGTGAAATCGCCCTTGGTTGGTCTACCTATAATGGAGACCAGATGAGTATGTATGGAATCAATGCTGGCCTTCCTAAAACTCTTATTCAAGACCTTATTCTTTGGTACGCCAAAAAAGAAGGGGGGAAATTAGAAAAAGCCCTTAGGCATATTTTGGGAAGACCCATCAGCCCAGAACTTCTTCCGCCAGATCCCAAGGGAGAAATTCTGCAAAAAACCGAGGACTTAATCGGAAAATATGAAATTATAGATTTTATATTGTATTATAGTCTTCAGCACTACCCTATTTATCAAATCGAGAAACTTATGGCCCAGGCCTTTGGGGGTGTAAGCAAAAAAGAGAGGAAAGAACATCTTGCTCGGTTTTATAAACGTTTTATCAACCAACAATTTAAACGCACGGCCAGTCCCCATGGGATAAAACTAACCCATCCTAGCCTGGTTGGCTTTGAAATGGCCAGCGATTTAAATGCTAGCGACTTTATAAAGGAGATTGAAAATTTATGATTATAGAGCATATACACCATAGTTGTTACTCCATTCTTACAGAAAAACACCAGCTGGTTTTTGATTATTATTATGGAAATCTTGAGCTTAGAGACGATAAGATAAAAATCTTTTTTGTCACTCATAGCCATGAAGACCACTATAGTCCCAAGGTACATCAACTTGCCGATGCTGTCGTTCTCTGGGAGGGCATTACCTATCGAGATGATAAGACTTATCCTATGGGGGT
Source organism: Clostridia bacterium (assembly GCA_035647655.1). GTDB lineage: Bacteria > Bacillota > Clostridia > Peptostreptococcales > Acidaminobacteraceae > DTU036. The sequence continues at coordinate 1,919 of DASRNA010000183.1, forward strand.
AGAAGAAAAACTAGAACTACACGGAATAAACATTTTTACCAGCGGTTCTACGGATGAAGGTCTTTCTTTTGAAATTGAAGTTGAGAATAAAAGATTAATCCATGTAGGAGATCTAAATAACTGGATTTGGCCCGAGGATAGCAAGGAAGAAAGAAAGCAAATGAATAGTGACTTCCTCCACTATCTTACGAAATTCAAAGCAGAACCCGATGTCCTTTTCTTTCTTGTTGATTACCGCTTAAAAGAAAACTATAATCTAGGGGTAAACCAAGCGGTGGATTACTTAAAACCAAAGCTCCTTTTCCCCTTGCATTTTAGTGAGTATCCAGAGATTCTTCCAGAATATAAAAAACAAATAGAGGACAAGGTCAGAATGATTCTTCCAGAAGAAACACCCTTTATATTAAAATAGTTAGGCCCGAAAAAAGAGAGGAAACTTCTCTTTTTTATTTTCTACTAGTTTTTAGAGTTCTCACCAGAAGCCCCAAGCTAAAGATCTTACCCTACTTATGCCTAATCATCTTTGTTATTTTCCAGATACCACGTTAAAGTGCCGATATTAGGT
>DASRNA010000184.1:0-2548 GCA_035647655.1 Clostridia bacterium
TGACATTAAAGCTAGAAAAAGAAAAAAACAAGAAGAAAGATCTTCTTTTATTTGAAGAAATTCTTAGAGGAAAGAGTTTTAAAAAGATATGTCAGTGCCCTAGCCCAGGATAGAGAGGGACTTCTGGCAGTATTTAGTCCCGAAGAGGATGGCTATAATTTTTTAATGGTAAGTTCTGGAGAAGATATCAATTCTCTAGGAAAGGACCTTCTTAAAGAATTTGGCGGAAAAGGCGGAGGTAGAGGAGTTAATTTCCAGGGCTGGATTCCAGCTGAGGAAGATAGCGATAAGAAAAGAGAAAGGATTCATTTATGGTTCAAAAAATCCACTCAGAAATAATTGAGCCCCGTGTAGCAGAAACTGATATGATGGGAATTGTCTATCACGCCAATTATCTTATTTGGTGTGAAGTGGCAAGAACAGGACTATCTTCTCATCTGGGGTATAGCTACTCAGATCTTAGTCAAGCTAAGGTGCTTTGGCCAGTGCGAAGAGTATCTGTCGATTATAGGCGGCCGGCAAGTTATGGAGAAAGAGTCTATATAAAGACAAAAATCACCCGCTTTAGTGGTGTGCGTCTTATTTATAGTTATGAGTTTACAAATGATAAGGGAATCCTTCTAGCTAGGGCTACTACCGAGCACGGCATTACGGATGAAAACCTAAGGGTAGTGAATCTATTTAAAAAAGATCCCAAGCTAGCAAGCTGTCTAGACGCTTATCTTAAGGTTTGCCAAGAAAGCGAGAATACGTGCAAGAAACAGTAAAGATAAGAGACTTAAACCACTCCGGAGAAGGGGTGGGTCTTTTGGGCAAAAAGGTGTGTTTTATTCCCGGGCTTCTACCTGGGGAAGAGGCCCTAATAGAAGTAACTGAAAATAAAAAGAATTATGCAAGGGGAAGAGTAAAAGAGATCCTGCATTTTTCTGAGCATAGAAGAGAGGCTCCCTGTGCCTATCAAGGAGATTGTGGAGGCTGTCCCCTTATGCCCCTAGAATATAAGGAGCAGTTTCTTTGGAAGAAGAGCTTTAGCGAAAGAACAATGAAAAAAATAGCGGGCCTTGATATAAGCTATGATGATCTTATTGAGGCAGATAAAAGGCTGTATTACCGCAATAAGCTGACCTTGTTTATGGACCAAGGAAGAGTTGGATTAAAAAGACAGGCTTCTTCCCAGGTCATTCCTATAAAAGAATGTATGGTGGCCGATAAGGCCTTTGCCAGTTTTTTACCTATCTTAGAAGGTAGGAAGGGTTTTTTTTCTCTTGTTTTACGAAAGGCCGATGAAGGGGTCATGGTCATTCTCCAGGGAGAAAAATTAGAAAAAGATGAGAGATTTTATGATGAGCTAGAAAAGGCCGGTGCAGAGTCCATTTACTTTTGTAAGCAGAAAAAAGAGGCGAGAAGTTTATCAGGAGACCTCCATCGTCTAAGGGGAGAAAAAACTCTTCCTTATCATGTTATGGGCAGGGAGTTTTCTCTTACCCCCAGAAGTTTCTTTCAAATACATAAAGACCAGGCGAGAAAACTCTATGAGCTGGTCAAAGACTATGCTGATTTAAAAAAAGAAGACCGAGTCTTGGATTTATATAGTGGCCAGGGAACCCTGGGAGCTTATTTAAGCCCTGAGGCGGGTGAAGTCCTGGGTGTGGAACTAATCGAAGAAGCTGTTTACTATGGCTCACAGAGAATTCCTAGCACCATGAAACTGCTCCAGGGCAGGGTAGAGGATATGGAGCTAGCCCAGGTAGATCTTGTTATCCTAGATCCACCTAGAGGTGGATTAGAAGAAGGACTAATAAAGAAACTACTGGCAATGAAGCCTGAAAGAATCATCTATGTATCCTGTAATCCTGTAACCCAGGCTAGGGATCTAAAAAAACTCCTTTCTTCCTATAAAATAACAAGAGCAGGACTGCTAGACCTATTTCCCCATACCACCCATGTGGAATCCATAATCCTATTGCAAAAGAACAAAGCATAAAAATCTTAAGATATAAGCAGTTTATGATCATTTTATATTTATAGAAGATGAATATAACTTCAAGAAAAAGGCACTGAAAAAGTGTTGTAATGTTTCAGTGGTAGTTAAGCTAGAGTGTGGAGGATATACAAAAAATAATAAGGATAAAAGTGAGAATCAGCAAGGAGTAAGGGCTTGCTGATTTTTGTATATAAGGTGTCAGACTTGTCAAAAGAGCAAGTCAAGAATAGCGAAAAAGAAAAACCTAGACTTGTCGAAAAGATAACCTAACTATATAGAGTACAGTTGGATTGATATTAGGGGAAAGCGAAAAAACTTCGCTTTTTAAGTAGAATATAAGCTGAAACGGTGGTTCGCAGTATAGGGTCAAGGTGTGAATTATGGTCCTGTTATGTGTTCTCTTTTCTTTGAATGCACTTTATTCAAGAAAAACATATATGTTATCAACATAATTAATATGGTATAATAATATATACTTAAAGTATATGTTTAAGCATATGAATATTTCATAATAAAGAATCGAGGTGTTTAAATGGCCTGGTCTTACAATAAACTATGGAAACT
>DASRNA010000185.1:0-3213 GCA_035647655.1 Clostridia bacterium
CATAAATATGGTAATATTATATACAATAAAAGACAAGAGCCTGCTGGTAAAAAAGATATAGATGGCAAAGAGGCAGCTTAAACTCTCTTAGGTGAGCAAGGACTTCTGAGGGCTTATATGTCTTTTCTAGCAAGGAATATATTTTGTCTTGGTAAAGTTCAGACTTACAAGAATGTCAATATGTTTCATTATCAATAGGAGAGCTCTTAGCCCAGTCTAAAAGGAAATATTGGATATTCCCCGTCTGTATCTACTGTGCATAGTTAAATATTGCTATAAAGATTTTCGCTTACTATGCACTAGAAGCAGAAATCGCAATTACTCTAGGAGGCAAATTTATGTCATATCAATACTGGAAGTATGAAACTCTGCATCAGCTCTGCCTTGATGCCTTTCAAAAGTTTGGATTTAATGAAAAGGAAGCTGATATCATCCAGGATGTCTTGCTGTCTGCTGATCTTTATGGCATTGAATCTCATGGCATTCAAAGAATGGTTCGCTACCACAAGACCATTGAAAAAGGAATGATTAAGATTGACGCCGAGCCTGAGGTGGTTTTTGAGACTCCCATCTCAATAGTTATTGACGCCCATGAGGCTATGGGCCAGGTAGTATCCTATCAGGCCATGGAAATGGCTATTAAAAAGGCTAAAACATCAGGAGTTGGTATCGTTTCTGTGCGTAATTCCAACCACTATGGTATTGCTGGCTACTATGCCAAGATGGCCTGTGATGAGGGCCTAATGGGCTTTAGCTTCACCAACTCCGAAGCCATTATGGTTCCCACCTCTGGGCGTATGGCCATGCTGGGCTCCAACCCAGTAGCTTGTGCCTTTCCTGCCCAGCCCTATGACTTCTTTTTTGATGCTTCTACTACGGTGGTTACTCGCGGGAAACTGGAGATCTATAACAAGCTAGGAAAACCTCTGCCTGAGGGATGGGCCCTAGATAAAAATGGTTATCCTTCCTCTGATGCTCCGGACGTTCTTGCTAATATTGATGCCAAAAATGGCGGTGGGATTATGCCTCTAGGTGGAAATAGCGAAGTCCTAGGCAGCCATAAGGGATATGGCTTTGGTATGTTATCTGAGATATTCTCCTCCATTTTATCTATGGGAGCTACTTCTAACTACTGTATGACCGGGGGAAAAGGACGGATTTGTCATGGCTTTATTGCTATCAATCCAGCTTTTTTTGGTGATGCTACTGCCATCAAAGAACATTTTTCTACCTTTTTAGAAGAGTTAAGGCAGTCCCCTAAAGCCGATGGGCAAGAAAGAATCTACACCCATGGTGAAAAAGAAATTGAAGCAATTGCTGAGCGTAGGGCCAAGGGTATACCTGTTAATGACAATACCATGGTTGAAATTCTGGATTTATGTAATCATTTAGACTTAGATTTTAAGAGTTACTTTGGCGATTACCTGCCTCCTGTAAAATAGGATGCTTTTAAAAGAAATGTAAATAGGAGGAAAATATGGATTATTCAAAAGAATCCCTTCGCCTACACGGCGAGTGGAAGGGGAAAATCGAAATTATTTGCACGGTTCCCTGTGAAAACGAAGAAGACCTGGGACTAGCCTACACCCCTGGTGTTGCAGCCCCTTGTCTGGAGATTCAAAAGGATGTGGACAAGTCCTATGAACTGACTCGCCGACATAATCTTTGTGCTGTTGTAACTGATGGCACGGCTGTTTTGGGCCTAGGAGACATTGGCCCAGAAGCTGCTATGCCTGTTATGGAGGGAAAATGTGCCCTCTTTAAGAACTTTGGGGATGTAGATGCCTTTCCCCTATGTATAAAGTCAAAGGATGTTGACGAATTTGTCGATGCAGTGCATCTAATTTCTGGTTCTTTTGCCGGTGTGAACTTAGAGGATATCTCTGCCCCACGCTGTTTTGAAATTGAGCGAAAACTAAAAGAAAAGTGCGATATTCCTATATTTCATGATGACCAGCATGGGACTGCTGTAGTTACACTAGCTGGCCTTATCAATGCACTTAAAGTTGTGGGAAAAAAGAAGGAAGAGGTAAAGATCATCACCTCTGGTGCTGGGGCAGCTGCTATTGCAATTGGTAAGCTCCTACTGAGTGCAGGCTTTAAAGATATTATTATGTGCGATCGTAAAGGAGCTATTTACCAGGGCCGTGATGGCCTAACATGGATTAAAGAAGAAATGGCCCAGCAGACCAATCTAGAAAAAAAGAAGGGCAGCCTGGCTGATGTGTTAGTAGGAGCTGACGTCTTTATTGGTGTTTCTGCTCCTGGCCTAGTGACAAAAGAAATGGTTGCTAGCATGAACAAGGATGCCATTATCTTTGCTTGCGCCAATCCTGTTCCAGAGATTTATCCTGACCAGGCAAAACTAGGTGGGGCAAAGGTTATTTCTACTGGCCGCAGTGACTTTCCTAACCAGATTAATAATGTTCTAGCATTTCCTGGTATCTTCCGCGGCACCTTTGATGTTCGGGCTTCGGACATTAACGAAGAAATGAATATGGCTGCAGCAATGGCCTTGGCCAATCTAATAAGCGATGAAGAGTTAAATGAAGACTATATCATCCCTAAAGCCTTTGACCCTAGAGTGGGTAAGGCAGTTGCCAAAGCGGTAGCAGAAGCTGCCCGTAAGACCGGTGTTGCACGGATTTAAGAGTAGAAATAGAGGGCCTTGTTTTCTCAGCTAAAAGAAAAAGAAATAAGGCCCTCTCCTTACTTTGGAAAGTTAGCTAGCCTTGTTTTCTTAAAGAAAAAGAGCAAAAAGTTTGACTTTTAATATTATTAGTAGTAAGCTAGTTTAAACCAAATGAAAAGAAGAGTAACTACAAGGTAGATTTTACAGAGAGACTCGTTTGCTGAGAGAGTTAATTGAGAGTGTAGTGAAGATGGTCTTGGATGGGATTGTTCAATATGAGGGCAATACGGTTACTCCCGTTATAGAGTTAGAGTATGTTGGTACTTGAAGAGAGGTGTATATTTATACACAAATAAGGTGGTAACGCGAAGAAATTCGTCCTTATTGCAATTCATTGCAGTAGGGACTTTTTTAATTTTATCACCCTATAGGAAATGATTAAGACTTGAGAACTTAATTCCTCCTTCTATTTTCTCTTCTATAAAAAACAAGAAAAAGGAGAAAGAAATGAAAAAACAATTCGTTAAACTAGTTTGTCTACTAATTGCCATCCTGACCCTGGGGGCTTGTTCTAATGGGAA
>DASRNA010000186.1:0-4272 GCA_035647655.1 Clostridia bacterium
AGGCCAGGTCCAATATTGTTAAAAGTAGCCAGGACCGCTGAAAGAGAGCTTTCTATATCCTTTAAGTCCAAACTTAAAAAAAGAAAAAGAATCAAGATAATAAAAACATAGAGCAAAAAATAATTAAGTATAGATAAAACCCCTTGATCACTCACTGGCCTACCCTCCTGGGTTAGGCGAACAACTCTCTTGGGCTGACGAGCTCTTTTAATTTCTGTTAAGGCACTCTTAACCAGTACAACAACGCGAGAAATTTTTAGTCCTCCGGCCGTTGATCCAGCACAAGCTCCCATACACATCAAGCCCAAAAGCACAATTCTTGAAAAAGCAGGCCAAACTGCGAAGTTTACCGTACTAAAGCCAGTGGTTGTCATAATGGAACTCACAGTGAAAAAGCTATGGCGTAGACTTTCCATTCCATTATATAATCCCCGAGTATTTAGGGCAATAGCAAGAACTCCTCCTAGGGCGATCAATAAATACCATCGTAATTCTTCGTTTTTAAGGATGTCTTTTTTAGCACCAAAAATAAAAATATAGTGTAGATTAAAGTTCATCCCAAAGATAAGCATGGCCACACCCAGTACGGTTTCAAAATAAACACTATCATAAAAGCCCACACTTAGAGCCCTATTGCTAAAGCCCCCCGTTCCCGCCGTACCAAAGGCATGTATAAGTGCATCAAAAAGATTCATTCCTCCTAGAAGAAGAAAAGTAACAAGCACTGCTGTCATGGAAATATAAATAACATATAAAATTCTTGCTGTAACACTTAGCTTACTAACTAGTTTTCCAAAGCTAGGTCCAGGAACCTCCGCCTTAAGCATCCTCAAACTATCGGTAGGTATCTTGGGAAGAACAGCCAAGGCAAATACAAGAATCCCCATTCCTCCAATTAGGTGGGTGAAGCTGCGCCAAAATAACATGGAATGACTTAGGGCTTCTATATCATTAAGAATAGAGCTTCCTGTAGTGGTAAAACCACTCGCTGTTTCAAAAAAACAATCTACTAAACGGGGGATTTCTCCGGAAAAATAAAAGGGCAAACCACCAAAAAAACTCAAACATATCCAGCTTAGACCTACAATTACAAAAGCTTCTCGCATATAAAAGTGATTGTCCTCAAGCTTTTTATTATATAGTATTGTACTCACAATAAGAAGAATAACAATGGTAAAAACAAAGGCAAGTAAAGTGGAGGCTGATTCTTTGTAAATCAACCCCACAAGTAAGGGCAAAGTAAGAAGCGCTGCTTCTATGCGCATTAATTTTGCTAAGACATATCGTACTATTTCATAGTTCATAATTATTCCAGAATGTCATCAATATCCATAAGTCCATCTTTGATTGTGATGACAATGACCTTATCTCCTACTTCTATATTGTCTTCTCCACCCGGAAAAAAGGCCTCTCCTCTCCGAATAATATAAGCAATAATCATATTTTTCTTAAGTGGCAATTTCTTAATGGGAATTCCAATTATCTTGGATTGCTCCTTGACCCGGAACTGCAAACTCTCCACTCGGTCATCTGCCAGTTTATAAAGGGCTTCTACATTTGAGCCCTTGGAGTTTTCTATGGCCCGAACAAATCGAGTGATTCTATTTGCAATTAACCGCTTGGGAGTAATAATACTCATTAGGCCAATATCTCCTAGATAACTGATAATAGCGGTGCGGTTGATCTTGGTTATAATTTTTTGTACGCAGCACTTGGAGGCATACATACTGATTACAATATTTTCTTCATCCATACCTGTTAGGCTTACCACTGCTTCATAGCGATGGATGCCTTCTTCATCAAGATTGCTTTTTTCACTGCCATCAGTGTATATAACAGCTACCTTAGGAAAGGCTACCGCCAATTCCTGGGCTTTTAGCTTATCGTGCTCTATGACTTTTACATCCATATCTGTATTCGCAAGCATGGAAAGTAAATAGTGAGTGATTCTTCCGCCCCCTATAATTAAGCAGCTTTTAACCCTACGGTGCTTGGCTCCCAAGGAACTATAGAACTTCTCCAGGTCTGCGGGTCTTCCTGTGACATGGATATGATCTCCCTCTCTAAGGACGCTATCGCCCCTGGGGATAAAAACCTCACCATCTCTTTCTATAATACACACTATCATGGAACTATATCTCTTACGAAAACTAAATAAGTCTATCCCATCAAGAGAGCTGCCTGAATCAATAGAAACCTTAACAAGGCTGACAAGATTATTGGCAAAGCTATCCACATTAAGGGCAAAGGGAAACTCAAGTTCAGTAAAAATCTTTTTAGCCGCCTCAAGTTCAGGATTAATCATCATATGAATCCCAAGACTATCTTCAACAAAGCTAAAGGATTGATAATTCTCTGGTGTACGTACCCTGGCTATGGTAAAGTTGGCTCCAATTTTATTGGCCATAATAGCTGAAATCATATTGATTTCATCCATTTCAGTTACAGCTATAAAAACATCACAGTGGGCTACATCAGCCTCCATTAGGATAGGAAAAGATGCTCCATTGCCCACAATGCCGCTAATATCAGCACGCTCCATAAGTGCTTCTAGCACATCTGCGTTTTTTTCTATAAGAAGAATGTTATTTCCCGCTGCCGAGAGTTCCAAACACAATAATTCTCCGACTTTTCCTCCGCCTACAATGACGATGTTCATTTTTCCTCCCAGCCTAGACAGCGCTCGACTGCTTTATTCCATAAATTAACCTTATCTTTTACCCAGTCAGAATCTTTTTGGGGCAAAAAATTTCTTTCTTCTATCTTAAGGTCTTTTAGTTCTTCCTTACTCTTCCAAACTCCAGCACCCAGACCAGCCAGATAACAAACTCCCAAGGCTGTACTCTCTAGATTTTTGGGTCGAAAAATTTGTTTTTGCAGTAAATCTGCCTGAAATTGCATTAAATAATTATTGGCAGAAGCTCCCCCATCAACCATAAGTCCTTTAAGCTCTATACCACTATCTTTTTGCATAAGCTCCAGGACATCTCTAGATTGAAAGGCAATGGACTCCAAGGTGGCCTTTATAATATGTTCCTTTTTACTCCCCCGGGTTAGGCCAAAAATACTTCCCCTGGCATACATATCCCAATAGGGAGCGCCAAGGCCGGTAAAGGCAGGTACCACTACAACCCCACTTTCGCTAGCACTCATAGCATAATATTCGCTGCTGGGGGCGTCTTCAATCAGTTCCATTTCATCCCTAAGCCACTGGACAGCCGCTCCAGCAATAAAAATACTTCCTTCCAGAGCATAACAAATTTCATCGCCGATTTTCCAGCCAACTGTTGCTAGAAGTCCATTTGCTTTAATCACAGGTTTTTTGCCTGTATTCATAAGCATAAAGCAGCCTGTGCCATAGGTGTTTTTTGTCATACCCTCTTCAAAACACAATTGACCAAAAAGCGCTGCATGCTGATCTCCTGCTATACCAGTTATAGGTATTTGCGCTCCTCCGAAAACTTCAGGATGGGTTAGACCAAAAAACCCCGAAGAATCTTTGACTTGCGGCAAAATCTCTTCAGGTATATCTAATAGTTCCAAAATCTCTTTATCCCAGCTCAACTCTTGAAGGTTAAAGAGCATGGTTCTTGAAGCATTGCTTACATCTGTAGCATGGACCTCTCCCCGAGTTAAATTCCATAGAATCCAACTATCTACTGTACCAAAGGCGATCTCACCTGCCTTGGCCCTTTCTTTAAGTCCGGGGATATGATCAAAGAGCCAAAGAATCTTTGTTGCGGAAAAGTAGGCATCCAGCACCAAACCTGTGCGCTCAAATAAAAAATCTTCATGGCCTTGTTTTTTTAGCTCTTCACAATAGGAAGCACTTCTTCGGCACTGCCAAACGATAGCATTATATACGGGCTCACCCGTTTTTCGGTCCCACAAAATAGTAGTTTCTCTTTGGTTAGTAATACCAATCCCTTTAAGGTCTGATAGGGCAATGCCCTCTTCTTCTAGAGCGGCCCTAGCCACAGAAATTTGGCTTGTCCAAATTTCCCAAGCCTTATGCTCCACCCAGCCCTCCTTTGGATAAATCTGGGTAAATTCCTTTTGGGCTACACTGGTGATTTGACCCTTATCATTAAACAATATAGCGCGGGAACTTGTTGTTCCCTGATCTAAAGACAATATGTATTTCATTTTTCACCTCAACTTCAATCTATTTTAACATATCTTAAGGGATATTCTAGACCTATCTTCGAAAAATTGCATAGGATAAAAAAAGATTTGCAAGATAAGTATGGACGAAATAAGGGGGCCTTCTAG
>DASRNA010000187.1:0-8083 GCA_035647655.1 Clostridia bacterium
CTTGAAAACTTGATTTTTTTCAATATTCTCAAGAAGCTTTAAGTAGCGGGCTTCGTGAGCATACTCTACCTTGGCAATGGCTGTAAAGGCAGCAGCTACTTCAGGAAAACCTTCTTCTTTGGCAACTTTAGCAGCTGTTGGATATAAATCAGTCCACTCTTCGTTTTCTCCCTCAGCAGCTGCTTTTAAGTTTTCTGGAGTAGTGCCTTCAATTCCGGCAGGATACATTGCCGTAATTTCAACAGGTCCGCCTTCTAGAAAACGGAAAAAACGCTTGGCATGCTCAAATTCATTTCGAGCTGTTTCTTTGAATATTTCTGAAATTTGTACATAGCCTTCTTTTTTTGCAATCTTAGCAAACATTTCATAACGACTTCTGGCTTGTGATTCGCCAGCAAAGGCTTTAAGTAAATTTTCTTCTGTTCTTGTTCCTTTAATACTCATATTGACTCCTTTAGGTAAAAACAGATGATCTGCCTGAGCAGATCATCCATATTTATTTGTTTATGCTTCTTCGCGCTTACCAAACTCGCGGTCTAGCATTAGCATGGGTGAACCCTTGCCTTCAGCCAGTTTGAGTTTTGCAATAGCGGCGTTGAAAGTATCTTCTTCTTCGACTTGCTCATCGACAAACCACTGCAACATACCAATTGCTGAGAAGTCTCTTAAGTCATGGGCCTGGCCCATAAGCTTATCAATGGAAGCGGTAACAAGCTTTTCGTGTGCAAGGGCAGCTTCAAAAACGTCTAAGACGCTTTTGTAATTTACAGCAACCTTTTCAAGAGCGGGAAGCTCAATATGCTCTCCTCTTTCTTGCAGGTACTCGTAAATACGCATAGCGTGTTCCATTTCTTCCTGGGCCTGGCTCATCATCCAGCGGCCAAAACCTTCGAAGTCTTCTTCATTTAAATAGGTAGACATACCTAAATAAATATAGGCTGCTTGCATTTCCATATTAATTTGTTCAACTAAACCATCTAGTAATTCTTTCTTCATAAATCCTCCTTATTCTTCATAAAGTTCAAACATGTCTTTTTCTACACCACAGACTGGACAGGTCCAATCTTCTGGAATATCTTCAAAGGCTGTTCCAGGTGCAATCCCGCCCTCTTCATCTCCCAGGGCTGGATCATAGATATAGTGACATGCTGTACAAATCCACTTTTGCATTGTATCTCTCCTTTATTAGTTAGTTACCTATAAGAGGGCTAAGTTCTTATCCTTCAGGGGACTCGTTAATCCACAGGCCGTGAATATTACAATACTCTCTTGCAGCAATGGCTTTTTCATCTGTCTTAAAGATTGCTACTGGCTCTTCATTTGGCTCTAAGAAAGCAATTAATGTTTGCTTAGGAATTTGTAGCTCAATCCACTCAATATAGTGGGCATCGATCATAGGATGAAGTGTAGAGCCCACAGTTACTTTATAACCACCTTCGATTTTTTCAACTACGGGAACGTGCTTTTCATTTTTCATTTCTGCTTTTTGTTCTTCTTGTAATATCATTGGTTCGCCACAGCAAACCAGTTCACCTTCTCCACCATGAAGAACATGAACGATATTGCCACAAATGTCACACTTATAAATTTCGCCGATTTTTGCCATTTTTTCTCTCCTTCTTATTCGTCGTAAGGTTCGAACATATCTTTTTCTACGCCACAATCAGGACAAACCCAATCTTCAGGTAGATCTTCAAAACTAGTACCTGGGGCTATGCCGTTATCCTCATCACCAAGGGCCGGATCGTAAACATACTGACATACTGTACATACCCATTTTTTCATAATAATCTCCTTTTCGTATTCTTTTATTTATGTTTTTACCTAAAGATTGTTTTTTTCAACCCCTAATAGCTAAAAACGATAGCTTGTTTTTTCACTGATTAAACCATCTAGGGGATAGTCCCAACTCTCTATAGGTAATTTGTCAAGAATTTGTATTTCAAAAGCTAGCGCAAAAACAGCTGCCCTTGTTTGAGTAAGATATTTATCATAATATCCTCCTCCATATCCCAGCCTTCCCCCTTCTAGGGTAAAGCCAAGGCCTGGAGCAAGAATAAGCTCCAATTCTTCTGGCGGACAAATTTTTCCTTCTATTGGTTCTAATATACCATAGGCTCCGGCTTTTAAACCTTCAGGCCCATTAAATCTAACAAAATCCATTTCCTTGCCCCGCAGTCTTGGGACAAAGATTTCTTTTTTCCTAGTTAGCTTTTCAAGATAAGAAAAGGTTTTTACTTCGCTTCCAAAGTCCAAATAGACACCAATCTTATTAGCCTTTTTAAATTCTTCTAGTTTTTCAACATTTTCCCAAATTTGCTTTGAAAATTCTCTTTGCTTGTCTTTTCCCAGGCTAGCGCGAAGGCTTAGGAGCTGGCGGCGAAGCTCTTTTTTAGTCATTGCTTTTTTCTTTTTGCGGCCACTTCACTTGTGCAAAAGGCGCAGCGAGTCGCTTCTAGGGGAATCTCACTTAAACAAAATTCACAGGTTTTTGTGGTAACTTCTTGCTTGGCTTCTTCTTTTTCCTTTCTCATCTTATTAAGAGAGCGGACAATAAGAAAAAGAACAAAGGCTATAATTAGAAATTGGATCACTGCATTAATAAAATTCCCATAGGCAAAAACAGCCGCACCTGCTTCTTGAGCCTGGGCCAAGCTTTCATAAAAACCCCCATCCAAGGTAAGAAATAGCTGGGAAAAATCTACTCCCTTGGTAAAAAAACTAACCAGGGGCATTATTAAATCATCCACAAGGCTGCTAACAATGGCGGTAAAGGCCGCCCCTAAGACAAAGGCTATGGCCATATCCATGGCATTGCCTTTTTTTATAAATTCACGAAACTCTTTAATCATCCTGGCTCCTAGTTATTCTATTATATTGACGATTTCCGCATAAAATAGAACTGAGTAGTCCTTATTTGGATAGCACTCCAAATCAACCTGTCCATCTAGATTTTTTGGATCAATCTCTTCTTTGTAGAGGATTTTACACTCCAAGTGAAAGTGAGCTCCCTTAAGATGGGGAACTGGTATGGTTCCTTCTTCTAGTACCAAAGATAATTCCTTGACCTTATCTACATCTCGGCCGCTTTTTGTACCACAGTATTGAAGTTCTCTAGAAAATTGACCTTTTCTTGGAACGGAGATGGTAAAAAAATGCTCCTCTTTAAGCATCTCATAACTATATCGACTGGTTCTTATGGGCACCATAACAATAAAACGATTCCATAAATAGCCCATACTGCCCCAGCCAATGGTCATCAAATTAACTTTTCCCTTATTTTTACAAATAAGGAAACTTCCCTTGGTTAATTGCTCAAGATAGGCTCTTGATTGCTCAAGTGCAAGCATAGTTCCTCCTTTAATACATATACTGCCTCTATTATATATGAAAATCCCTGATTTTTCTAGAGTGCTTTTAGTATCTCTATCAGAAGTTCCTGGGCATTTTCTCGAGCCTCTTTATAGTTTTTCTCGAAATGATCTAGGCCACTTTCTTCTTCTGTATCTGTAATAGAGCGCAGGGCAAAAAAAGGAACTTCAGACCGATAGCAGGCATGAGCCATTCCGGCTGTTTCCATATCCACACAAAGGGGCTTAAATGTATTACTAATTTCTTCTCTTCCCTGTCTATCAATAAATTGTTCTCCACTGGCCATGGGCCCTGTATATACCTTATAATTTAGGGATAAATCTGCCGCCGTTTGGATGGCCGTTTGCAAAAGCTCCCGATCACAAGTAAAATAGCCCTGGGCTTTTTCATCAAGATAGGGCTGGTAATCAACCAGGACCTGGGGATTTAAGTCATGGTGGGCCACCTTTGTTGCCAAAACCACATCTCCTATGGCGAGTTTTTCAATGGCTCCAGCCACTCCAACCATAATAACCAGATCAGGCCTGTGCAGGTCAATCAGTCGCTGGGTAGAGAGGGCTGCATTTACCTTGCCCACTCCACTTCTACTAAGAAGGATCTCCTTATCCTGAAAAAAGCCTCGGTAAAATGGGTATAAGTTTTTTCCCTCTTCTTGTAGATCTTCTAGCTTAGAAAGAAGAATAGAGGTCTCTTCCTCCATTGCTCCAATAATTGCAATTTTCATTAGTCTAGTAGCTCCTTTAACACTGCCTGAATGGTCTCCTCTGTCATCATTCCCGCGGCATTATAGGCAATCTTTCCATCACTAGCGATAAAAACATTGTGGGGAATGCCTCTTACCTGATAGTTTTGAAGAGTATTTAAGCCCTGGTCTGTATCCTCAATAAGAAGAACAGGGAAGTCATAGCCTTCTTCTGCCATAAATTCCTCTACCGTTTTTTTCCCATCTTGGATGGTTATATTAAGAGCAAGGACATTATAATCGTCTTTATTTTCATTGTAAATTTCTTGAACGTGGGGTAATTCTTGAACACAGTAGGTGCAATCTACACTCCAAAAAACAAGATGGACGGGTTGTCCACGCAGTTCTGAGAGCTTGATGCTTTCTCCCTCCAGTGTATCCAGCTCAAAATCTGGAGCAATATCGCCAATTTCAATACCCACCACTGGGCCCTCAACTTCTTGGGCCTGCTCGCTACTTTCTTCCTCTGCTGGGGGTTCTTCTCCTAAGCTTTCTTCGGGAGCCTGCTCAGAACAACCCACAAATAAAAGAAGAAGGGCAAGTAATAATAGTAATCTTTTCATATTTCCTCCCTAAAGTGAAAAAGTCCCGAAGGACTTATTTCAATAGCTGATCGATTTTTGCTTTATCAAAGCCTTGAATGACTTCTTCATCGATTAAGAGTACTGGTACTCCCATGAATCCTTTTTGCATTAATTCTTTTCTAGCTTCCATATCTGTTGATACATTGCGCTCATCATAGCTTACATTGATTGAGTCAAGATAGTCCTTGGCCGCGTGGCAATAGCCACAGGTATTGCTTGTGTAAATTATAACTTTCTTTTCCATTTTTAACCTCCTAATAGTTAAAAGCTCACTGCTAATTTTTTACCCGCTATCACTTGTAATAAACATAATAATATTTTCTATTTTTTTTCTCTGCTAGTTCTGGGGATAACTTGTGCAAAAAGTCCCTACTTATCCACACTTTCCACAGTTTGTCCACAGAAAATAGTCGTGGTTTCCCCTAATCCCCTCTATTTGTATCATTTGCGTAAAGACTAGACTAGCTTTCCTTTTCAACAAATTTCGTGTTATTATGGTAGCCAGGAGGAATTTATGGCATGGAGAAATCGTGGCCACCGAGGGGACCTACTCGAGGGCTTAATTGATCTTAGCAACGAATATTACAAAAACAATGGTATTGCTCGTATTGACAAAATCTCTACCCCCATTAAAGTTGTGGAGCAAAACTCTCGGGGGCAAATAACACTGGGTTATTTTGAGAAAAGGTCAACTGTCGACTATGTGGGCTTGTGTCAGGGCATCCCTATTTGTTTTGATGCCAAGGAGTCCCAGCTTAATTATTTCCCCTTAAGTAACTTTCATGCCCATCAACTGGAGTATATGGAAGATTTTAAAAAACAGGGGGGGATTAGTTTTTTTCTTCTTTACTTTAAAAAGCAGGACGCTTTTTTTCTGCTGCCCCTAGAGCTAGTAAATGAACAAATAAAAAAAGCTGAAGAAGGCGGACGCAAGTCCATCCCCTACAGCTTATGTAAAGAAAAAGCCATTCCCATTGGCTTTTTAAATCAATATTTACTCCACTATCTACCGGCCATCAATGTGTATTTAGATATGTTAGAGGCAAGTAAAGACTAGGGCCAAAGTGCAATTAAGCTTTTAAACTCATCTATAGAAAGACTTTCTGCCCTGCGCGTCGGATCAATTCCGGCGTTTTTTAATGCCAGGCCTATCTCTTCTTTTTCAAAGTTAGAGGATAGGGAATTGTTTAGGGTTTTTCTACGCCTGGAAAATGCTGCCTTAATAATCTGCAGGCCCTTTTCCTCAAGCTTTTGATTTTTTCCTGGCCAAAGCTTAACAAGAGAACTGTCTACCTTGGGAGTAGGCATAAAACAGTTTCTTCCCACATCAAAGAGTTTCTCCACATCAGCATATATTTGAGTGATTACAGAAAGCACTCCATATTCCTTACTTCCTGGGCTGGCAACCAGCCTATGGGCTACTTCTTTTTGCATCATCAGAACCATGGAGCTGATATCAAGAGAAGATTCCAAAAAATGCATAATAATAGCAGAAGTAATATAATAGGGCAAGTTGCCCACAATCACTAGGGGCTGAGGAAAAACAAGGGGATCTACCTTGAGGATATCATCTACCAAAAGATGAAAATTCTCTCCCGCAAAGTCCCTTGCAAGAATTCTTCCTAGGTCTCTATCAATCTCTACTGCGTAAAGAGCAATATCCCTTGTAAGAAGACGTTCTGTTAGGGCACCCAGGCCTGGGCCAATCTCTAGGACATTTTCTCCTCCAGAAAGATCTATGGCCTCTACAATACGCTCTAGTGCATTATCATCAATCAGATAATTTTGCCCAAAGCGTTTTCTAAAAACTAGTTTTTCTTTTTTCATTGTTTGCACAATCCAGCCTATACGGCTCCTACTATACATCCCTTAATGCCTCATAGATTTCTTCCTGGGTAATCCCATAATGATTGAGTTTTTCTAGGGTCGCCTTGGCCGATAGGCATTCTATCCCTAGTTTTTTCATTAGCTTTTCTCGGTGCATTTTAGAACCTGGTCCTGCCAGCTTTAAATCATAGAGGTCGCTCATGGTAAAGTTAGAAGCCTTTTCCCTTGGGCTTCTAACCTTTTCAAGGGCCTTAATGATGGCCTTGCAGCTGGCATTTTCCACGCCAATATCCCCTTCTTTTGTGCCATCACTTCTTAGTATAAAGGCCTGTTTTGCCTTGGGGTAACGCGCTAAAAGCATCCTTCGAAGCCTGGCACCTACCGTATCGGGGTCTGTAAAGATAATAATACCCACCCGTCTATAGGCTTCATCAATTCTTTTATAAATGTTTTTATTGATGCCATAGCCACTGGTTATAATAACTGAGGCGTCCACACAAGACTTGATTCTTGCCGCATCGTCTTTTCCCTCAACAACGATAACCTCCTTTATTTTCATAATTTAAAGGCTCTTTTGGCATTATCAAAGGTTGCCTTGGCTACTTCTTCTACACTGATTCCTTTTATTCTTGCTATCTCCTGGGCCACATAAATCACATAGCTGGGGTCATTTCTTTTCCCCCTATGAGGATGGGGCGTAAGATAGGGGCTATCGGTTTCAATTAGAAGCTTATCTAAGGGCACCGCTGCTGCTACTTCCTTAGGGACCCTGGCATTACTAAAGGTCACGGGGCCCGCCAGGGAAATATAGGCTCCTCTTTCTACATAGGCTTTTGCTAAGGGGACATGGCCACTATAGCAGTGCATAATGACCCCACTCTTATAGGGGTCTACCTCTTCTATTAGATCAAAAACCTGAGAATTGGCCTTGCGATCATGAACGATAATGGGTAAATCAAACTTTTTAGCCAGCAGCATCTGTTCTTTAAATATATAGCGCTGCTTGTCTAGATTGTCTTTTCTCCAGTGGAGATCCAGGCCTATTTCACCAATGGCTACCACCTGTGGATTGTCTCTTACAAGTCTTTCTAGCTCCTCTAAGACTTGAGGGGAGGTGTTGGAGGCTTCCTGGGGATGGAGTCCCAAGGTCGGATAATACATATCCTCCTCCTTGGCCATTTCAAGTATGCGCTTCCACCCCTTCCTATCAACTCCAGGGATAATAACGCCGCCAATGCCTGCGTCTTTTAGTTTTTTGGCCAGATATTTATTGTCTAACCTTCTATCATCAATATGTGCATGTGAATCAAATAATTTCAATTTATCCTCCTAACTAATAGGGCTGCCCGTTTTTAGGCTGGCCTCTAAGAGTCGTACATCTTTTCCTTTAGTTTCAGCTAGGAGCATACCCTCACTAAGAACTCCTCTGAGTTTTATCGGCTTTAGATTTACTAGCAGTACGACGGTTTTTCCCACAAGTTCTTCCTTTGTATAGTTTTCTTTTATTCCACTAACAACTTGGCGCTGGCCTTGTCCCAAATCAACTTTTAATACATAG
>DASRNA010000188.1:0-5812 GCA_035647655.1 Clostridia bacterium
CAATAACGTATTATAAAAAATACCACTGATGGAAAACCACAGGAAAGACAGGAAAATAAAGGTAGAATCGGGCATTTTCATTTAGCATTCTTTGGGTTCTTTTTTTTCGAATTATCTTCAATAAAAGCTACTGGCTGAAGCTGGTAGCTTTTATCTTTTCTCTTCTCTAGAGGCCTTACTCTTCCTTTTTTATAACTTTTTACGTATTCCTAGAGTCCATCTCTTTGTGCCTATAAGTAGCTAAAACAAAGCCCGAGTTCATATCAGCCAAGAAAAAAATATTGAATCAATGGGTAATACTCTTTACTTTGAATAAGCAATCGCTTTTTTAGGACATATCTGCTGACAGTTAGTACATTGGTGACACAGGGCAGTATTGATAAGAGCCTTCTTATCTTCTTTAACTCTAATAGCATCAGAAGGACAAACTCCCTCACAGAGCCTACATCCAATACATTTTTCTTTATCTACTCTTTCTGAGAATATGGCAAACTTACCAAATAGTTTTTGAAGCTTTCCAAAGGGGCATATTAAGTTATGAAAAACAGATGTCTTGTATCTGATTGTTACAAGGATAGATACAAATAACCATATCAAAAGGATGGGTAAGTTTTTACCCAATATTCTTTTAAAAGGAATCATTATTAAAAGACTAGCAATTAAAGCAAACCAACCAAAATTGCCTGAGCCAAGCCATTTTGGAGAAGTTTCTGTCTGTAAATTCATTTTTTTTGCTAAAGAGTCTGTGGGAATCATAAGTGTATTCATAGGGCAAAGATAGCCACAATATACTCTTCCAAATAATAAGGCCACCGGAAGACTTATCACATAAATAGCTAGCCAAAGTACCATTTTACCGTTTAGTATTAAGGTGAGAAAAACAGCTAAAAACAAAATGCGTATTGCATTAATAAGGTAGTTCATTTTAGCTCCTCCTAATTTTCTTTTACTGTATTAAGTAAAGTTCTTCCTAGAAAGGGTTAATTCTTAAGACAGGATTGCCAGCATACTAATAAGTCCAATGGACTACTAATTTCATAGGCTAGACTCACAAAGTTTTGCCTGCATAAAACTACCATTATTTCCTGCTGCCAGCTTCCTTTCAACTTTATATTCCGGTTTTTTGGCGAATGAATAGCGAAATTTCTTTATAGTTTTCTTCCCTGCAAAAAACGGCAATGGATTCTCCCCAGCCAGCACGGAGCATAATGGTCCTTTGGCGGTCCAGATACTTAACCTTTTTAACTTTTTTCCAAAGGAGCCGCTCCTTTATTCTAACTCCGGCCATCATGCCAGTGCCAACCGTGGTAGGGTTCTTTGCAACTAGCCCCAGTAAAGTAGTAACCGCAGCCATCTGGCCCACACGTTTTTTTTGCTTGTTTTGGTTTTCACATGTAATACCCTCCTCATCTAGCGAAAATAAAACATCGTATGTACCCCGGAATATAAGCAAGACCAATACAAAAGCTAAAACCAAGGCTCCCCCTACCATGGCCAGCCCATAGTAGGCTTCTATCACCAAAAGCACCAGGCATAATATCCCAAAGGGTATACCAATAGCCAAAGCAAGCTGATTGACTATTATCCTGTTTTTAAAAATCGGCACGCGAATTGACCAAGTAAACTTATCCAATAAAGCCCTCCCTACTAATATGTTCTATTTTGTGTTTGTGGTTTCATCTTCTAGCCCAGTGATGCCTACTCAATAAGGTCTTCTAGCTTAAGCATATCAAAATTAACCTTGGTCCAGGAGATAAGTGCCCCATGAGCTTCCTCGTCCTCGCCTTGCTGGGCATTTAGTTCATCGACATCTTCCTGCCAGTTCCAATTTAATACCCCCTTGGCTGTCATGGGCATGCTATCAAAATCAAAGGTGATGGTAGTGTTATCCTGCATCCACCAAGTCGCTTGCCAAAAGCTTTCTGGCCGATTCATGTCCGTCCCAACAAAAACTCCACTAATATCATCATAAGTTCCCGTTAAGATTGTCCCGCTGTCATTAAGGAAGGTAATGGTCATATTTTCGTCCTCTTGCTGCTCCACACGTACCCGCCAATCGGTAAGAGGCTCCGGCCCATCACCATCTAGCATACTGCTGTCCCAAACACCCTTGACCTCATATATGCCAGAAACCGACTCATAGATCTTCAGAGTCATAAAGGCGCAGCCCTGAGTATCTGTTCTAATAACCCTGACAAAAACCGAGTCTTCCTCCAGGGTGAGGTTCCAAATGGCCTCCTCGCCAACTTGGACGCTTTGTATCATTTCTTCCTCAATACTAGCCTTTCCCTTGATTTCAATTTTTAGCGAAACACTTGTGTCTTCAGCATCCTGTACGCTTGCCCTAAGGGTATACTCTCTAAAGCCTGTTTCTGCAAAGAGAGCAACCTTACTTCTATCTAAAAGCTCCTGCATGCTGTAGGGACTCAAGTCTTCCTTAGATCTCTGCTTGTTGATAGCCTGGAGTACAGCCACATCTACTCGTAAAATACCCTTACCCATCCCCTCAGGGATGGGCTTTGAGCCGCTGTCTGTAGTAACTGAATTCGCAGCCGTCTCCACCAGCAGCTCTTTTATTTCTTGGGCCTCCATGCCTGGACTAATCGACTGGATAAGTGCTATCGTCGCTGAGACCTGAGGTGCACTAAAACTGCTTCCACTCGCCCTTATTGGTTGCCCGTTTTCATCTGTACCAAGGAGCATTTCAACCCCAGGGGCGCTAAGAGTTACTTCAGCATCCTCTGAGGCCGCATAGTTTGAAAAATCCGCTCGACTCCCGTCAATATTTAGCGCCCCGACCGTAACCAGATTAGAAAGCTTCATTCCACCGGGGAAATAGTTGCTTCCACTGAGTCCACCCTGGCTTATGGGGTCTCTGCCCTCGTTTCCCGCCGCAGCAACAAAGATAACACCAGGGTGTGTTTCATATATTTTCTTAAAGAACTTCTCATAGGCCTTGCTTATCCATTGGTTTGCATCGCGCGGGAAGGCCGGACCATAGGAACAATTGATTACGGTAGATCCTGATTCAACCTGCTGCTTTAAATAGACCAAATCCTTGATAATATAGGCATAGTCCTTGCCATTATCTCTTATTATCCCCTGGGTGATGTCGCTTTCATCAAGGTCAGTTTTTTCCGTCTTTTTACCTTCATATATGTTTTTGACACTCACAGAAAGCTTTTCCCCCAAAACAGAGGCGATTCCCACCATCCCTTCGTTCTCATAATCAGCGGCTATAACATTTGTGACCATTGTGCCATGGTTAAGCCCTCCATCTACAATCTCCCCTTGGGCAGTTTTCTCAGGCTCATCGGTTTTGTCTCCGCTAACCTGAACCTTACCCTTATACTCACCTGATCCCAAATAAAGGGAACTATCGAGTACTCCCACCTTTACATTGTTTAGCTTAATACCACTACTTTTTAAAATGTGCCAGGCATTTTCCATGCCAATGGCTCCGTAGTGGGCCGAATTATTTGGATCAGTATAAAGGGGATCACTAAGGGGAGTGCAGGGGCTGCCCTCTGCATCCTTGCTATAAATTTCAACATTAGGAAAGGCTGTTTCGATGTCGCTCATGGAAAGAGCCGTCTCTATCAGGGCCGAAAGTTCATCTTCTGATTTGATTTGTGTTTCAACTTGGTAAAGATTGATAAAATCGATTTCTCCAACAATAAGACCTCCAAGCTCCTTGATTGATTTTTCTGCTTGGGCTTTTCCAACCTCATCATTAAAGACTAGAATTAGCTGGTTTATAGGCACCTTGCCCCACTCTTTGCTATCAACAAGAGAGCCTGGGTCTGTGTCTTTATATGTCAGAATTTCTTCTTTTGCTTTTTCTATTTCTTTTTCCTGCTCTAAAGCTACTTTTTCCTGCTCTAAAGCTGCCTTTTCACCACAGGCACAAAGACTAAATATTATCACCAGAGATAAAATTGCTAGTAAGAAAACCCTACTTGCCTTTAAAAAGTCTGATTTAAGACTAGAATTGTTTTTCATCCTAAAACCTTCCTTATATTTAAAATAGGCTCTTGAGTGTCAAGAGTTTGATGGAATAAGGTTTTGTCTGGGTTTTTAGTTGAAGGAGCTCTTTTCTTATAAAACAGTTTAGTGACACTATTTTCTTCCAGCCTGGCCATGATAGAAGTAAAGTCCCAGCCTTTTATAATAAGTCTCTTAAATAGGTTATGGGAGACCTATTTCTTATATTTTAGTTTTTCCTCAAAAAGCTCTAGGAGCATAATTTTGATTTTTTTATCATGATGATGTGTATGAGTAAACTTGATTTTATTTCCATTTGAAAGAGAAATCTCAATTTTGCCTTGATGACCATAATTTTGTCCATCAGAGTCTGTGTCTGTTGTCTCGCTTCTATAGAGGATCTTATTAATGTCCCCATATTCTATTGCGTAATTTTCTGACTCTTCAGCCAGGATATCCGCTGATGTCATGGAGTAGTATTTTTTATAGTAATTTGACCAGTGCTGCATAATTGCTGCACTGCTCTTTAAGAAGCCCTTACCCTGAGCCTTTACATCACTTGATACTTTGGCACTCTCCTCTTTTTGACGCTGGGGAGAAAGAAAAGCCACAAGTAATTTATCCTCCATAAAGATAAGATAAGAGGGTTTTCTCTTAAAAAGCGACTCTTTGACTTGTGCACTTAGAACCCATACAACCTTTTCGTTCTTACCTTCTTGATTAAATGACCCTAATTCACCATATGGGGGGGTCCATCTCCTTAACTTCGGGCGATGGGTTGTTGGATATTTCTTCTACAAACCTTCCGCATACTGGACAAAACTTACTATCAGAATCAATTTGGCTTCCACATTTATTACAGACCATCTTATTACCCCCTTCTAAATCTTGTAAGGCTACTTACCTTCTTTTAGTGACACATGTAAGACTAGGTCTATTGTTTCACCTTCTGCTTTTTATAGATTTACCATCTTCTTAGACTGTTTTTTACTTTTTCAAAGTCCTATTTCCTCTACAGCATATACTGCTTCTTCTGTGGCAAATCCCACAAACTCTAACTGGGTTATTAAATCATCTCTTGAAAAGCTGCCATATTCCAAATAGTTTTTCCCGGCCTTTACTGCCTGTTCAAACCAGTCGCCTTCTACTTTTTCCACACCATGGACTGCTTCTTCCCTAGTAAACCCTAGATCTTCTAACTTCTCGATTAAGCCTATTTTTGAAAAAGCTTCCTCTTCTAAATAGTTTTTGGCCACTTTTTCTGCTTGTTCCAACCAGTCACCCCCTGAATTTTGCGCACCATGGACTGCTTCTTCCTTGGTAAATCCTACATACTCTAATTGCTGGGCCAAGTCTGACTTTGAAAAAGCCCCGTAGTCCAAGTAGCTTTTAGCCGACTTTTCAGCTTGTTCAAGCCAATCTGTATTAAGCGAGTCAACAGCAAATCTTGCATCTTCGCTTTTATGCCCATCGTGCTCTAACTGCTCAATTAAGCCCTCTTTAGAAAAGGAAAGATAGCTCAGAAAGTCCTTTGCTGACTTGAATGCCTTTTCTTGCGCTGGGTTTCCAGATAGTTTCTCCTCTGCTACTTCCTCTGCTTTTTCTTCTAGCTCTTTTTCCTTGGTTTCTTCGCTTATTATAGAATCATCATCCTTTAGGCTTTCTTCTTCTGGATTAGAACAGCCAGAAACTAGCCTACTAATAAACAAGATCAAAAAAATTAAGACAAGTAAGGATTTTTTATACAAGAGTTTTTTAGTACCATAAATAGTGTAAGAAGGAATTATCCTTTCTTGCACTATTTTTTATATAATGAAAGGGTAGAGCA
>DASRNA010000189.1:0-3758 GCA_035647655.1 Clostridia bacterium
GGCCATCCCCCTGGAAACACCAAAATCGAGCGGGATATCCTCATGAAGGCAAGCAACACTTAGGGCGTTAACAAAGGGCTGCAGACTCATAAGAAAAAGCAGCAGTAGAAAGTAGAAGGGAGCAAGGGCTTGCCAGGTAACTAGTCCTGCCACTAAGAAAATAACAAATCCCTGGGTGAGCATAAGTCCCTTTAAAGGGATCTTGCCATTATCTACGGCGGAAGCTAAAAAAGATTGAAGGGGAATCGAAGCAAGGTTGGCCGAAGCAAAAAGAAGCCCAATGCCAATATTGCTATAGCCAGCATCAAGTAGAAAGGTTGTGGATAGGGCAAAAAAAGGCAAATAACTTAGCCAATAACTAGACTGAATAAGGCCATAGTGAAGGGTTTTATTTTTCTTCATGACTGATTCTCCGAGTGAAAATATAGACAAAAGCAGTTCCAGAAGCTGACATAAGGGTAGCTGCTAAGAGCATGGCAGAGACGCCAAGATATTCAATCAAAGCACCTCCTAAGACCGACGAAAAAAGTCTGCCCAGAATGGTTGCGCCAGCTAAGGCAGTTTGGGCCTCGGCCCGATTATCCTCAGAAGTAATTGACGCCATATAATATACAGAGGTTGGTAGGTATAGTCCAAAGGAAAACATTTGCAAAAACTGAGAGAAATACAGCATGGGCATTCCTGTGGCTAGATAAGCAAAGAGCGATTTAAGAGTGAAAAAAAAGGTAGCAAAAACTAGAAGTTTTCTAAGCTCAAATCTTCTCATAATTTGGGTGAAAAAAATCATAACAGGTATTTCTGCCATAGCAGCAATGGCTATAGCCCCACCTAGGGCGGATTCTTTTCCTCCTAGAGCCTGGATGGTGTTAATAAGATAGCTATTATACATAGCATAGTTGGCATAGACCAAACAAATTCCTAAAAGAACTCCCACTAGATTGGGATTGTTTTTTAAAATAGAGATCCTGTCTTTTTTTTCCTTCCTTTTCTTTTTCCTTCTATGGACAGGTTTATTTTTTAAAATAAGGATAAGTAAAGTACCTCCCCCAAGAGCAGCCGTCAGAGGAAGAATAAGGGGGCTGGCTAGTAAAAGAAGGCGGCCAAGCACAAAAGAGAAAAAGGCATAGCTTAAAGAAGAGACACCCTTGGAGATTCCAAAATCTACCCTGTGGCCCCTTTGATTCCATTCAATGTTTAAAGCATTGAATAAAGGATTGATCAAGTTAAGGCAGACAAAAGCTAGGGTAAAAAATACCAGGGGAAAATAACCAAGAGCAAGACCGAGATTGGAAAAAACATATAGTCCAAGGCAAATAGAAATGAGACCATCTATAGTAAAAACATCATTATCTGCTAAAGAAGCCAAGGGGGATTGTAGTAATACTGATAAAGCACTGACTAGGGCAAGTAAAATCCCAATGCTGACACTGCTTAGGCCAAGGTGGATTAGATAATAGGTACCGTAGGCAAAAAAGGGCAACAAAATGAAGGCAAAAAAGGCCTGATATAAGGAAAAAGAGAGGGTATAATTTTTTTTCATAATATTTCTCCCAAAAAGTATGTACGCTTATAGTATAACAGGTTGATAGGAAAAGATAGCAGAAGCCTTAGGCTAGGCAAAAGTTGTAAAATAAAAGAAGGGCTTATAAGATTATGCCTTATAAGCCCTTCTTTTATTTTCTATAAGCGAGAGTTTTATTCTTTTACCTTTACCAGTACTTTTCCTAGGTGTTCGCCCCTGAGCATCTTGTCCATGGCCTGGGGTAGTTCTTCTAGGGGTAGTTCTTCTATACCTTCTTCCAGTAGGGGGATTTTCCAATCTGTTCCCAACTTTTTCCAGATAGTTTTTCTAAAATCACTTTCAGCTAGAACTGAGTCGATTCCAATTAGGCGAATGCCTCTAAGGATAAAGGGGTATACTGTTGCATTTAAATCTGCTGAGGCAGCATTTCCACAGACAGTAACAGCCCCGCCGTAGGAAGTGGTTTTTAAGGCATAGGAAAGATTATCTCCCCCTGTAGTATCAATCGCTGCATCAAACTTTGTTGAGAGTAGGGCTCTTTTCTTAGAACTTTCAATTTCTTCCCAGGGAATAAATTCCTTTACGCCAATGCTCTCAAGAAAGGGTCTGGAACTTTCTCTGCGCAGAGGTACACTGACCTCATAGCCAAGATGGGTGAGGATTTTAACAGAAAGGCTACCTACTCCACCTGAGGCACCACTGACAAAGACCTTTCCTCCTTTAAGATAGGGAAGGATTTCTGCTACTGACATAGCCGCAGTAAATCCTGCTGTTCCCAGCATCATTGATTCTTTTAGACTTAGTCCAGGGGGCAGCTTTTGTACCCAGGAAGCAGGAACGCTTATGATCTGGGAGAAACCACCATGGGTATTCATGCCAAAGTCATAGCCGGTAATAACAACAAAGTCTCCTTCCTTAAAAAGAGGACTCTTGCTTTCTATTACAATTCCTGATGCATCAATACCAGGGGTATGGGGATAGCTCTTTGTTACTCCACGGTTTCCGATAGATGAAAGTGCATCTTTATAGTTGAGGGAAGAATAATGAACCTGAACTAAGAGGTCGCCTGGGGGTAATTCATTGGTGGACATTTTTTCTATACTTCGGGTAAATCCTTCTTTTGTCTCGTGAATACGTAATGCTTTAAACATTTTGTCTCCTTTCTTTAGGACTATCATATCATGAAAAAGCTTTTATGTGAGCTAGGAGAAGGGATATAAATCTGTTATGATATATAGGGAGGAAAGCCATGAAAAGAAAAGTTTTACGCAGTTTATTTTGTTTAATCCAGGGAGATAGCCTGGGTTTTACCAAGGAAAAAAACCAAAAAGACGACCTTCTGATTCAAGAAGGACTATGGAGTGATAATACTGCTATGGTTATTGCAAGCCTTGATGCCTTTTCTTATTTTAACGGTTTTTCCATGATGAAAAATTTTGTGGACATAGCGGAGGAAGGTATCTATACAGCCAGAGGTTATAGTCTTGGCATGTCAGAGACCACAAAAGAAGCCCTAAGACGTTTTCAAAGGGGAGTGCATCCTTTTGCCTGTGGAGGAAAAAAAGACTCCGACAATGACAATGATGCCCTTGTAAGAACCTGGCCCCTGGCTCTTTATGCTATGAAAAAGTTTGATATTGGTAAAGAAAAAGAAAAGGCCCTAGATTTTATTGATAAGATGGTTGCTTGTACTCACGCCCATCCTAGAAGCCTTCTTCTTAGCCGTCTTTACAGCGAATTGTTATGGGATCTGCTTAAAGAGGGAACAAGTGACCAGCTGAGAAAGTCTGCCCATCGTATAAAGAGAGGTTACGCAGAGCATCCAGAATGGATTTATATGGAAAAGGCCCTTTCAGGGTCTTATAAAAATGGAAGTGAGGGGATAGATACCTTTGCCTCCATGTTAGATGTCCTTCTTTGTGCTGGTAGCTTTGAAAGAGCAATAAGGCTTGCCCTTAAGATGGGAGGCGATACTAGTAGTCGAGCCGCCCTAGTGGGAAGTTTAGCCGGGCTTATTTACCCGGATCAACCAGAAGACTGGATGAATATAGAAAAGAAAGAGGAGATTAAGAGTCAGCTCTTAGGAGCCTGGCTCAAAATACTATAATGGAAATTTTAGCCCCTGTTGGTAAAAAAGAAAACTTAATTGCTGCAATACAGGCGGGTGCCGATGCTGTGTGACGATGCACTATAGCTTCCCTATCGGTGTATCTACCGTAGGTAGGACTCTTACCCC
>DASRNA010000190.1:0-6082 GCA_035647655.1 Clostridia bacterium
GCCGTATTATATTGCCGGTAGCCATCTTCTTTTACAGTACCAAAAATATCCCGAACAATCTTATCCTGCCAGGGCAGTAAATCAAAGGGCACACCCCGCCAAACTCCCTTAGTGTGTTTTAAGTTGTTGATGAAGGTTACCACCCGCTCTGCCTTTTCATGATCAAAGAGCATTATTTGCTCACCCTTAATAGTTCCTCCATGGGATCATCTGTTGGTGTGTCAACAGTATTCACCCTGATTCTGGTTCTAGCAGAAGGGGTAAGGCCAAATTCAGAGCAAAAATCCTTCATCACCTTAAGATAAGTTTGGGCAATGGATACCTGGGGCACTTGCTGAATATATCCGGAAGGGGTTTTAAAGATAGTGCCGTGTTTAGATAAAAACTCTTCTGCTTCCTTCCATCTAGCATAGGCCTGGCAGTAACCGGCAAAGGCAGCCTTATCTATTTGAGTTAAAACCCCAATAGCCTCTAAAGTCTTAGCCATCCGCTTCCATTCCTTCTTTGCTTCCGGCTCCAGCCATGACGGGCAGCGGGGTGCCTTCTTTTCTGGCTGGGGTTCTTTATTGTTTAACGGCCTTTTGCCGGGGTTACCTTCCAAAACTTTAAGTGCAGTCGGTTTGGGTTTTCTTCCCCGTGTCGCCATAGCTTTTCACCTCCAATTGAAAAAAGGCCCGAAGGCCTTTAGTTCCATTTCCTACTTTTTACTATACCACTCCGCCGGCATTTTCTATTGCCATGAGTATTTCGGCTACCCAGTCCGTCTCTGTTAATCTTCCATCGGAATCCCAGAACATCTCTAAATCCTCCACCAGATCCACTAGCTTTTCTACATCCTCTTTAGCATCTTCCCACCCCAGCACACAAATCTTTTCTACTACGGTAGTAATCAAACCTTCCATCATAATTTTTAGTTGTCGCCCTGTCACCCTTTTCACCTCCCTGTGGTTTTGGTATGTCTATACATCACTCAACAGGGAGGTAATAGCAAGGGTTATTTTCTAATCCCCGGAAAATTATAATTGCCTCTCTTTACCGCTTCATGTTCAGCCTTCACCGCTTTTTCGTAATCCTTATCTTGCCTTTCTTTTTCCTTGCAATCCAGGCAGATGCAGTCCTCGTTAAACATTGACATTATTCGGCCCTTCCTTAAATCCTTGCCGCATCTATCACAGTGCTTTTGTGTAAAGAATTTGTCCACTTTGAGCACCCCCTAACTTTTTTTATGGGTTTGACAGGCTTGCCCTGTTTGGCTTTATTATCACCACTAAACCCTTTGTCCCTATTTAAGTTTTAACTCGCCGCTGTGGCCAACAGGGGGCCGAAGCAACCCCCTCTTTTGGTTATTTCCGTAGCCTTCTTACTCCACTTCCACATAATCCATAATTATTTGTAGAGCCCTATCATAGCTTTCTGATTTGAAAATCCTGTCTACCATTTCTTTAGCTTCCTCTTCAAGCCCAGCCCTTTTTAAGGTTCTGCTGGCGATGCCCATCAGGTTAAAGATGTTGCCGTCTTCTCCGATAAGTTTGCATTTTTGTTTAGTCATTTACGCTTCCTCCTTGGCCTGTTTTCTAAAAGCGCTGTTGCCAGAGAGGTGTTTAAGCAATACCTTTCTAGCGGTTTTGTATTCATTGCCAATCATCCCCAAGCGTAAAAGCCAAGTTCTAAAAGTGTATTTTTCGTTATCGGTAGATTTGACCTTAGCCGAGGCGTTTCTTTTTAATCCCCGAGCACTTTTGTTTATCAGAGCTAATAGTTGGGTGGCCGCTTCTACCTTATCTGGGTCGTCTCCATCCTGGCCCAGCTTAAAGGTAATAGTTTCTTTTTCAAAATCAAAGTCAATGCCTGGGCAGGTAATGTCTTCCATGGCTTTTCGGAAATGGTCCAAGCTTGCCATTGGTTCTTGAGCTAAGGCAGTAATGGCTTCTTCGCTTACAAGATCGGTTTCAAGGCCCAGGGCTTTTTTAATTAAAAGCTGCTTGCTGTAGATTGTGTGGATTAAGTTACGCAGGCTTTTCCCTTGATGGTCTTCCAGCGGTAGTCCTATTTCCAAGACAACAGGCTCTTCTGTTTCAGAAGCAGTTTCTTGAGTAGCTTCCACTTCCATATAATCCTCTTCTACCATGTTTGCCAGCAACTCCTCCAGCTCTACTTCCTGCCCTTGGGTGTCTAGAATGTTGCTGTGCCGGTCAACGGTGTAATCTCCTACCTGGTAGGCAAAGCTTGGTGCTCCTAGATAAGCAGGAGCCACTTCCAAATGCTCTGCCAGTTTGTGTACAAGTTCTTTTCTAGTCATTTTCAATCCCTCCTGTGGTTTTTGGTATGTCTATACATCACTTATAACCACAGATAAGTCAAGGGTTATTGCACAAGGATATTGGTTTATCTGTAACTAAAAAAAGCAGGCTTTTAAACCTGCTCTTTACTATTTTAGCTCCAAGGCAGTATACCTAGGGTAAGTGTAGCCTTGTGGGTCTATTAAAACCTTCTCCCCGGTTTCTACATTGGTAACCCTAATGCAGCTTGCTTCCGGGTCAATCCAAGGTTGGTCTTGAAAGAAGTCTTCCGCAAACTTTCTAAATTCTGCTTCGCTTAATTCTACTTCGCTGGTTACTGTATAACTTTCTCCCGTTTTCCCTTCCGCTAGTGCTCTAGCTGTTAGTTCTTTTAAATCCTCGAGACTAGCAATCTTTCTACCAAATAGCGCTTTCTTTTTCTCCGTTTCTTTTTGAAGACCACCGGTTTGAAGAAGCTCTTTCATTTCACCTGCTGTGTAAAGCAGGCACTGGTCATCTTGGGTATCCACCGGAGAAAGGACAATGGACCCCTCCCATCTTCCTGCAATTTCATAAACTTTGTTGTAAGTTGCTATAAAGCGTTCTTTCTTTTTCACCTTGCTTACCTCCTGTGTTTTTGGTAGTCTATATATCACTTTTAAACGCAGATAAGTCAAGGGTTATGGGGCATCTTCTTTTATCTTTTGCACTTAAAGGACTGCTTTTGAAAACGAATGCAGGCCGTAAGGTGCGTAATTAAAAACAGGCTTTATAGGCCTGCTTCTTCCCATCTCGTATTAGAAAAACCTCTTTATCAGAGCCCATGTATTCAATGTATCTTTTTACCCCTACATCTACATATTTTTCATCGAGTTCAACAGCGTAGCAAATGCGATCTGTTTGTTCACAAGCAATCCCCGTTGAAAAGCTTCCCGAAAAGGGATCGAGAACAATGCCATTTGGAGCACTACTGTTTTGTATAGGATAAGCACAAAGTGCCACCGGCTTCATTGTCGGGTGTTGCTCGGATTTCTTGGGTCGGTCAAACTGCCATACCGTTGTTTGCTTACGGTCTGCATACCATCTGTGCCTACCGGTAGGTTTCCAGCCATAGATTATGGGCTCGTGTTGCCACTGGTAATCGCTCCTACCTAGTACCAAAGAATCCTTAACCCAAATACAGACCCCGGAAAGATGAAAGCCAACCTCCCGCACAGCGTTTCTAAAATTAAGCCCTTCCGTGTCAGCATGGAAAACGTATAGAGCCCCACCATCAGCAAGAGCATGGTAAATATTCTTAAAAGCTGCTAGTAGAAACTGATAAAATTCCTGGTCCTTCTGGTTATCGTTTTTAATAAGACGTTCATTTTCCTTACCAGCGGTGAAATTGACATTATAAGGCGGGTCTGTTACTACCAGATTGGCCTTCTTACCATCCAATAATTTTTCATAGGTTTCCGCTTTCGTGCTGTCACCACAAAGTAGCCGATGACGACCCAACAACCAGAGGTCTCCTGGCTTACTAATAGCCGGTTCTTTCAAAGCTTCATCTACATCAAAGTCATCTTCTTTAACATCTTTATCGTGGACTTTAGAAAACAAATCTTCTATTTCAGCGGCATCAAATCCAGTTAAACTAATATCGAATATTCCATTGTCCAGCTCGCTGATTAAATCCGCCAGCTTTGGTAAATCCCATTCACCACTGACTTTATTTAGGGCCACATTTAAGGCCTTCTCTTCTGTTTCATCCAGATTCACTACCACACACTCAATCTCCGTATGACCCTGATGTTGTAATATTTTTAATCTCTGGTGACCACCGACAATGTTTCCCGTCTGTTTATTCCAGACAATGGGTTCCACATAGCCAAAGGTTTCTATGGACTTTTTAAGCTTTTCATATTCCGGATCTCCTGGCTTTAAATCTTTTCTGGGATTGTATTTAGCTGGGTTTATTTTTTCTATTGGTATCTTCTGTATGTCCAAAAATAGCCCCCTCCTTTTCCTCCTTGTTTTTAACCTCTTTTGAAACTAAAAAATCCTGTAAAATTGAGCTTTTGCCGCCTATACCCCCACCCTCGAATTTTGCGAATTCTTGCGTGAGGGCCCGCCGCCGTTCTGGGCTAGCCTCGTTTTAGAAAATTAGAACCCCCCTACCCTTGAGCTTCATCTGCTACAAAACCTGTATCAGTAGGTATAAACTTTTCTCCTCCAGCGATCATCTTCTTTGGCGGTCTTCCTATCGTGGCAGCTTTTACAGAGAGGTTGTAGGTTATTGATATCAAAGAATAGCTTTTCATCACCTTTGTGAGGTTTTATATGATCCACCACCGTTGCCGGAGTGATTCTTTTTTCCTTCAAGCATATTACACAAAGAGGTTGCTTTGCTAAAACATGCTTCCGTAGTCTTTGCCAGTGACTGGAGTTATAGAGTTTCTTATAAGGCCTACTGCTTTTGTTGTATTCCCTGTTCATTTCCCTTTGGTGTTTTTCACAATACCTTCCCTCAGTTAATTCAGGACAACTGGGATGAGCGCAGGGCTTCTTTGGTTTTCTGGGCATTTGCTTTCAACTCCTAGTTTGGGCATAGAAAAAGCCCTAGAAATTCTCTATGGCTCTTAGGTATTGTGTTTCGGTGTTATAATGTTAGATATTATCCCCCAAACTTTTTTAGTTTTTTACCATTTTCCAGTTCCATCCATTGACAACGTGCCTACCACAATGTATTATAAAGATAACAAATCCCACAGGCCTCTGTCTTAGACATGCACACTTCGTGGGCTTTTTGTGTTAGGGGGAGGGGACTATGGATTCAGTAAAGCCTTTTCTGCCCATTGATGGCCAAATTGAGCTATTAAAAAGTCGTGGGTTAAATATGGACGATACACAACATGACATCGCTAAGCAATTTCTTTTAAATAACAACTATTACCGCATAAGCGGTTATTCTTTAACACTGCGCAAAAACGATTCGTTTTTCAACAATGCATCATTAGATATGCTGATGCAAATATATGAAGCAGATCGTCATATGCGCCACATAATACTATTAACTGCTGAAGCAGTAGAAATCCGTATAAAGTCAATGGTCGCATATTACCATAGTAAAAAATACGGCCCCTTGGGGTACCTAGACGTGAACAATTTTGCTTGTTTACAAGATGGCAAAATCGACTTGCAAGCGGTATCCCGTTATTCACAGATAATACGTAAAGCTAAACGCCAAAAAGATAACCTAAAGTATTCCGAGTTATTTATAAGACATCATAAGGAAAACAAGAATGACATTTTGCCGTTTTGGGTTTACGTCGAAATCCTAACAATATCCGACATCTCCAAGCTATACACCTTATTAGATAAAGAACTGCAAAAAACAATAGCAGGCTTATTAGGTTTTAAGTTTTCCAATAATAACCGAGTCTTGGAAAATCTATTGCATTGCATGTCTGTATTAAGAAATATCTGTGCCCACGGCGGTCGTCTTTATAATCGTCTATTTACAATAAAACCATGGCTATCAACGAAAGAAAAAAATCTACTAAGGAAAGAGGATGGGAATATTATTTTTAACAAGCTCTTTTCTTATATCTTAGTTCTTAAGTCCATAACACTCTCGCAAGACTTCAAATTGCTTATTGAGTATATAAACTCAATACATAAACAGTATCCGCTGGTTGATTTTAGGCATTACGGTTTCCCGGATAATTGGCAAGAAATCTTGTAATCAAAAAGCTGTTTTAGCATATACTAATAAATAACAGATCCTACGAGCTTATTTATAAGCGCAATACTGTAGGCCA
>DASRNA010000191.1:0-16180 GCA_035647655.1 Clostridia bacterium
AAACTATACGGAAATATGGCAACAACACTGGGAGTTCATCCCGTATTAATGGTTAAGGCCATGTTTAGATATCGCTGGATGGTTTCTTATCTAACCGCAGCAAATATGATAGATAGACATACCATTGGTATCAAAGGAAAAGAATTACGATACATTCATGAAGAGTTCTATTCCATTGTAAACAATTCAATCAATACGATTAAACAAATCATCGAAAGAGATGAAAACTTAAATCCAAATAGTAAAAAAGCAGCTAAATTAAGAGAAAACACTGTTATGTTTGATGAAATGACACCTACCTTAATTATGGCGGGCTTTCCAACCCTAGACTGGATTGATGTAGCCATGTTTGTTATTGGCTTACCTGGCGAAATTGACCAAATTGCGAACATATATTACATTGATGCCATTGAACATTTTGGACTGGCTCCAGATGTATGTCCACTTCCAGCAGCAGAAGTTGGAGCAGCTGTCGTGGATGATTACCCCAGAGTAGGTAAAGCCTTTATTACAAGTTCTATGCCTTGTGATGGTTCCATTGGGCAGACAACATTTATGTCAAGATACTTTAAAGATATTCCTGTATACCAAATTACCCCACCCCAACGTTTTCTTGAGCCAGAAGTACAAAATTATGCAGTAAAGAACCTAGAAGGTTGCATTGAATTTATTGAAGATAACTTTGATGTTAAATGGGATTGGGATGCCTTTTGGGAAGGTTGCCAAATGTACAACCAGTCATCACAGTATGCAATAAACAAGTGGGACGTAAACACGACTCCTTATCCTCAGGTAAAGGGCTCAGCACTAGCGCTTGCTCGTCAGTACCAATACCAAGGCGCGGGATGCCTAGATCCATTTATGCTTGAGACCAATGCAAAAGTTGATAAGATGATGAAAAAAGGCTACGAAGAAGACAAGAAAAATGATGCAAACAAGCCAAAATATCGTGCCATTGTTTGGGCTTGTCCAGCACACTATTATACAAACTTTACCTATTGGACAAGACACTGCTGGGGCGTAGAATGCTTAATCGACATGGAAGTTATGCTTTCCTATCATAAGATCAAAATTGGTGATGAAAGACAAGCCATGATAGATTTAGCAAATAGCTATGAGCGAATGATGATGCGCTCACATACAAATGGTGGTTATGTAAACTCCTTGGATGAATGCTGGAAGATGTGCGAGAAAATGGATGTAAATATCGTAATTATGTACGATCATGTTTCTTGCAAAAACGTAGGTGGCTTACACGGCCTATACGAAGATCAAGCAAGAGAACGTGGCATTCACCTAATTTGGGTTCCTCATGACTTAATGGATCCAAGAACGGTTTCCAGAAGAGCCATGCGAGATGCCTTTAATAACTATATGATTAATGTATTTAATGAAAAACCATTAGATCCTACATTAGTAGATTATCCTGATGAATTAACATGGTAGAAAGATAAAAAAGGAGGATGTAAAATGAAATATTTTGGTGGATGTGACGTTGGTTCAACATATACAAAAGCTATAATCTTAGATCAAGACGGAAATATACTTTCTGATGTAACAATAAAAAGCAAGATCAATAGTGAAGAAAGTGCAGAGCTTGCTATGGAAAAAGTAATTGAAAAGACAAAAGGCATA
Source organism: Clostridia bacterium (assembly GCA_035647655.1). Taxonomy (GTDB): domain Bacteria; phylum Bacillota; class Clostridia; order Peptostreptococcales; family Acidaminobacteraceae; genus DTU036. Next base: position 1,636 of record DASRNA010000191.1, read on the forward strand.
GACAAGCTGGAAGATTTAACCTACTTAATTGGTACAGGCTATGGAAGAAATAAGGTGCCACAAGCACAAGAAAATATTTCTGAGATTTCCTGTCACGCCATGGGCGTACATGTTACAAATCCAGATGTAAAAGCTATTATAGATATCGGCGGGCAAGACGTAAAAGGAATTGCTGTTGATGATGATGGAACAGTTAAGACCTTTGCAATGAATGATAAATGTGCTGCTGGTACCGGCCGTTTCTTTGAGGCCATGGCTAGAGCTTTTGAACTCTCATTAGATGACTTTTCCAAGCTTTCACTAGGGGCAAAAAACGCAATTCCTATTACAGCACAGTGTGTAGTTTTTGCAGAATCTGAAGTAATTACTCTGGTAGGAGAAGGAAAACCTCGAGATGAAATCGCAGCGGGGATTCAACAGTCTGTTGCCAAAAGATGCTTTGTTATGGCCAAAAAAGCAGGAGCCAAAGACTCCATCACCCTTACGGGTGGATGTGCTAAAAACATAGGACTTAAAAAAGCAATTGAAAACGTACTTCGAATCAAAGTAATTGATTTGGATGTAGATCCTCAGTTAATGGGCGCACTAGGAGCAGCGGAATTTGCAAGACAAAAAGGGCTGGATATTTACGGATACGGCGCATAACATAGGGGGATAGAATGAAAAAATCAAGCAAAAAGACTCTGTTTAAGATTTTGCTGGGCTTTGTAGTATTACTAAGTGGTTTATTTGTTGTATATATTACAAACTTAGATGGAAAAATGATAGAACAGACCTATAATTTTTTAATCAAGTACCATGACCAAAGAGACGATATAGTCGAAGCACTATAGTTTTAAGGAGGACGATCTGAAAGTATACGACAAGATAATAGATAAAACGTTAAAGATTCTTGAGCCGTACAATATGAAAGAATTAGCTGTAAATCCAAATGTAAAATGGAATTCCCTAGAACACAATGAGTTTCTAATGGGAAATGAAGTGGCATTTGAATTAGGAGATCCATTCGAGCCATGCACAGTATACAATTGTTCAACAAGTGGCGGAATATTTGTACCGGAAGATCGCATCTCCTTGATTGGAAAAGACCTACCTGAATTAAAGGGTAATACTAACTTTTCTCGAATTACCTTTCTTGATATTGATGATGTAGAGGATCCAAACAAGGCCTATACACGCATAAAGCGCTTGGAATTTGAACGTTTTAAAGTAATTCCAGAAGGATATATGATTTTAAGCTCTAGTGTAGAAAATAAAGAACAGGTTAGGGTTAGTAAAAAGGCCATAAAAAACGGTTTGGATTTTTCTACCATTGGAAACTTGTTTATCAATAGGTACAAAAAGGTTGAAGGAGTAAACAATGTATGGATGATTTTCATTGTGGGAGATTATCCATTTATTCCAGAACTAGTAAAGCTAAGTGGTGAAGTAGATGAAATCACTAATGCATTTGAACATGTCTTAAGGGATATTATTACAGACTGTAGTATTTGTCCCTTGCAAACAATATGCGATGATGTTGAGGCATTAAGAGAACAACATTTCCAAGCATTACAAGAGAAAAAAGAGAAAAAAGGAAAAAAAAGGAAAAAAAGGAAAAAAAGATGAGTGAACTGAAAAAAGACCCGCTAGTACAAAAACTAGTAGACAGTTATGGGGACTGGTTTATAGACAGTCCTCAAGATGCAAGAGCTATGACAGGGGAATTATATCCTTTTGAAACAATGTTTTCTCCTATTAGCATCAATAGAACAAAAATTAAAAATAGGATCGTCATGGCACCCATGGGCAATCTTCAAATGTGTGAAGAAAACGGACGCCCTAATCAAAAGATGATTCAATACTTTACTGAGCGAGCAAAAGGTGGATGCGGTTTACTAACAACCGGACTTATACCTATTTCTCATGGAATTGATCCAACCGTTACAGAACCAGGTGGATTATCTTATTTCCCGAGAATTGATCGATCAAGAACGAACTTAGTTGGCTGGCGTGAACTAGCTCAAAGTGTACAAGCCTATGGTTCAAAAATATTTATCCAACTAACACCAGGACTTGGTCGTGTGGGCCCACCAATTTGCTTACCGACTCAACTTAAGTTTCCCGTTTCATCTTCATTTAACAAAAACTTCTATATTCCCGGTGTTCCATGCTTAAGACTTTCTGATTTTAAATTAAATAAAATCATAAGAAATACAGCACAAGCGGCTATTGACGCTAAACACCAAGGAATCGATGGAGTTTACTTACATGGACATGAAGGATACTTATTAGAGCAAATGACAAATCCTGCATTTAACCGCCGTAAACTAGGTAAATATGCAGACCCACATCGTTTTGGTGTGGACTTAGTAAAAGGAGTTCGTGAGAGTGTCGGACCATTTTATCCGATTATGTACCGTATTGATTTATCTTTAGCCCTTAATGAAACCTATGAAGATATTGAAAATATGCCTACACTCAAAAAGTATACCAATGGTAGAACAATAGCTGATACGCTCAAATTTATGGAAGCCCTAGTAGAAGCAGGAGTAGACTGCTTTGATGTTGACCTAGGTTGCTATGATAACTGGTGGTTACCTCATCCTCCAGGAAGCATGCCAGCAGGCTGCTTTACCTCTGTATCAGAAGCTGCAGTAGATCATTTCAGAAAAAATAATATTAAAACAAATCTTGGAAATGATGTAGTAGTTGTAGCAGTTGGTAAACTGGGATATCCTGACTTAGCCGAAGAAGTACTAAGAGACAATAAGGCAGATATGGTTATGCTTGGTAGACAACTACTAGCTGATCCCTACTGGCCTGAAAAATGTTACAATAACAAAATTGATGATATTAGACCCTGTATTGGATGCCAAGAAGGCTGTATCAACGAATTTGTAGAAGGTGGACATATTCAGTGTGCCGTTAATGCACGCACCGGATTTGAAGACAAATATCAAATACCGGCAAAAGTAGAAAAACCTAAGAAAATAGCAGTAGTTGGAGCAGGACCAGCAGGGTGTGTATTTGCCCTTGAATCTGCTAAAAAAGGTCACAATGTTACCATATTTGAAGCAGCAGATCAAATTGGTGGTAATTTAATCCCTGGTGGAACACCAATGATTAAGTTTGATGTTAAAAACTACTCAGATTACTTAAAAGTTCAATTAGCAAAAGCCGAAAAGAACTTAAAACTTAAGCTTAAACTAAATACAAAAGTTGAAATTGAAGACCTGAAAAAAGGCAAGTTTGACACAGTTGTTGTTGCTGTTGGTGGAGCAGATATAGTACCTCCATTCCCAGGACTTGAGGATACTCCTCACGCACTGGCAACAGATGCACTAATAGACTCATCCTTCCTAGAGGGCAAATCAAAAATTGCTATTATAGGCGGGGGAGTTGTTGGGATAGAGACGGCTTACAAATTGGCTTTTGAAGAGAACAAATGCGTTGATGTAATTGAAATGCTAGACGACTTTATGGTTGGAGTTTGTACAGCCAATCGTGGTCATCTACTAAATTATATGAGACTCAATGATAGAGTAACTCTTCATAATGGATGTAAAGTGTTAGGATTTGAAAATGGAAAAGTGTTAACAGAACAAAAAACATGTAAACATCTTCCAGATCCATATAATTCATGGTCGCCATTACTACCTGAGAATGTGCCCAACCCACTAGCAAAACCAACAGGTACAGCAGCAGTGAAAAAAGAAGTTGCGGCTGACTATGTACTTCTTGCTCTTGGATATCGCGCAGAAGCAGATATTTACTATGATGCTATTAAAGAAAGAGTTGCTCCAGAAATATATAATGTCGGTGACTCCTTTAAGCCAGCAAAAATAATAAATGCAGTAAGAGGCGCCTACGCTTTAGCAATGGAAGTATAAGCTATAATTAGCTAAGAGTTTAAAAGTAAAACTACTCCTTAGAAAAAGAAAAATCTGGGGAGTAGTTTTTTCTTTTATAGAAAGCAAGAAGGAAGTGGCCAGCACCTCGTAGATTGTTGGTATTTTAACAAGCAAATGGGTATATATATAGTTAGCAAGTAAGACTAAAGACTTTAATGGAGGTATGTTAATGAAACTAGTTGTACTAGGTGGAGCGGGATCACAAGCACTTTATGGAATTAGAAACTTAATTAGCCAGGGAAGTGTTTTTAGTGAGGTAGTTATTTCTTCTCGTAATATTGAAAAAAACAAAGAAATAGTCAAAGAACTAAACTCACCACTTGTAAGGGCAGCCCAAGTCGACGTATCTGATAAAGAGGCCCTATATGAACTGATTAAAGATTGTGATGTTGTTGCAAATTGTACGGGCCCCTATCACATCCTGGCCTATGATATTATTGAAACCACAATAAAAGCAGGCAAAGATTATATTGATTTTTGTGATGATATCGAGGCTTTCAATGAAATTTTCGAATCAGAGCTCCCTAAAAAAGCAAAAGAAAAAGGCCTAAGTATGATTATGGGACTTGGTGCTAGCCCTGGGTTTTTATCAATTTTAGCCTGTAATGCAGAGAAAAGATACTTTGATTCACTAGATGAAGCAATCTTTTACTTTGCCACAGATGAAAGAGAACCTGGTGGTCCAGCAGTAATGGCCCATCTATTAGAATGTGTCCACAATGCCCCCTACATAGAAGAAGGAGAATTAAAAAACGGACCTTCTTTTCGAGAAGAATGGGAATTTGATTTTGGAAGCACTTTTGGAAAACGTACAGTAACAAGAATTGGACACCCAGAAGTCTTTACCTTTCCTAGATATTCCCCTGATATAAAGGACGTCTCTGTGAGATTTAGCCTAAAACCAATTTCTGCCTATGAAGGATTCAAGAAAATGAGTTTGTCTGGCTTGACTTCAGATGAAAAACTGAGTATAAACGGCAATCCCGTATCTCCAAGGGATTTTGCTCTAGCTGTTCTTGCTGTACAAAAAGCAGGAAAAAAAGAAATGACAAAAGAAGAACTTCAGGAATTATTAAAAGAAGTGACTGCTTGTGCAGCTACAGAACTACATGGGAAAAAAGATGGAAAGAGCGTCTCCTATATAGGAAGGCTAGAAGGAAATATGGCCCCACTTACAGCAATCCCCTTGATTGTTGGTGCTGAAATGTTAGCAAAAAAAGAGATTGCTAAAAAGGGCATCCTGGTTGTTGAAGAAGCAATTGAGGAAACCGAAAAGTTTATAGATGAAACGGCAAGAAGAATTCGTGGAGATGGATTCCCCTTTGTTATTAAAGAAGAATTCACGACTAGAAAAGAGTATTGATCCTGCTTTAAAAAAGGACTAAGTAGTATTTTGCTATAAGGAGCAAGAAGTATGGCTATGGAATTTGTGCGGTGTTTTTACTCAAAGACAAGTTCCATAGCCCTTTTATATTTAAGGCATAAAAGAAATCTTTGGGAAGGAGGGTTTATGAAAAAATCCAAAGAAAATCTTATTGGAAGACTAATCATTGTAATTTCTATTATCTTAACCATAATAGGTTATGTTTTTCTTCCTAAAGACCTAATTGTACAAGTTACCCCTAGCGGCGAGGCGAGATATAGTCTTCCTAAAATCTTAGCTTTATCAATTCCTTTTGCCATAAGCACACTCTTTTCTATTCTTTATATGCAGGGTGAGCCAAAATTTAGAAGGAAAAACCTTATTCTTTCTATTCTGGGTATTGTTGTTTTTATATTTATCTTCTTTGCAAATTATGGAGGATAAAAGGCCTTCTTATGTTACTCAGCTGAGTAACATTTTTTATTATTAGAAAGAAATAATAAGAAGGATATAACCGCATGTAGCCAGCAGCAAGTTGAAGGATTGTAGCTTTTGGGTTAAAATAAGGGTACAAAAGAGGCTTATTTAGTAATAACTCCAACAGAGCATACAGTAGAAAAAACAGGAGGTAGCATAATGTCAAGAATGATAGGAGTAAATACCAATTGTTATCACGGCTATACAATAGAAGAAGCCCTAGAAGGAATTGCAAAAGCAGGCTTTCATTATGTGGAGTTAACGGCGACAAAGGGATGGACTGAGCATGTTTTTCCAGACCAAAGCTTTGAGAAATTAGTCAAAATCAGAAATAAAATAAAAGAGTTGGACCTGCATCCTTTTGCCCTGAGTGGACACACTAATTTGATGGATCCTGAAAGAATTCCTGATTTTGTTATGAATATGGAGCTTGGGGCCTTTTTTGGTTGCCAGTATCTTGTTTCTTCTGTGGGAGAAGCTCATTTAGAGGATAAAGCCCATGCTACAAATGAAGAAGTGGCAGGAGCTGTAAGGACCTTTCTTCCTTATTTAGAAGAAAGAGATATGAAGCTGGTCTTAGAAGTTCATGGAGATCATGGAACAGGTAGAATATTAAAGAAAATCGTAGAACTAGTAGATTCACCGCGAGTGATGATTAACTATGATACGGCCAATGTCCTATTTTTTAGTGATGCCCATATGGAAGAAGATCTTGACTTTTCCCTGGACAAAATCGGCTTTTTTCATTTAAAGGACAAGGCAGGTGGGAGAAAAGAATGGAACTTCCCAGCTCTAGGCAAAGGCTATGTAGACTTTCCCATGGTATTTAAAAAACTAGAAGAAGCAAAAAACAAGAGCCCTTTTTCCATTGAGATTGAATTTACCGACAAGGGTCCAAAGGACCTGGAAGAAATAAATCAAGCAGTAAAGGACTCCTACGACTATCTTAGATCCCAAGGGTTTTCCATGGAAAAAATATAGGCAGTTACCCAAGACAGCTAGGAAGTCTAGTGAAAACTTATGAAAAGGAGATGGATCCATTGAAAAAGATTAGAGCGGGAATCATTGGTGCTGGATTTATCGGAGCAGCACATATAGAGGCCCTAAGAAGACTTGGCAATGTCGAAGTAGTAGCCTTGGCAAAAACAAAAGGAGCAAGGCAAAGAGCAAAAGAACTCTTTGTTGCCAAGGGCTATAAAGACTATAGGGAAATGATAGACAAAGAAAATTTAGATGCTGTCCATATCTGTACTCCCAACTATCTTCACTATGAAATGGCCATGTATGCAATGAAAAAGGGCCTGGCAGTTATGATGGAAAAACCCTTCACAGTGAGCCTAGAAGAAGCGCAAAAACTAGCAAAGTATGCTAGGGACAATAATATAGTAGGGGGCGTCAATCATACCCTTCGTATGTTTCCTCAAGTGATGCAAATGAAAGAACTTATGCAAAAGGGAGAAGTAGGAGATGTTTTTGCTGTTCATGGCTGCTATCTTCAGGACTGGCTTTATTTGGACACCGATTGGAACTGGCGCTTAGAAGCAGATGTTAATGGAAAAACGAGAGCCTTTTCGGATATAGGGTCCCACTGGATCGATATGGTTGAAAATATTATTGGTCAAAGGGCAGTGGAATTACTAGCGGAATTTCGTATTGTCCATAAAAAAAGAAAAAAACCATTAAAAGAGATTGAAACATTTTCCGCATTTGCACCAAGGGCTGAGGATTACGAAGAAAAGACAATTGAAACAGAAGACTGGTGTACCATTTTGTTTAAGTTTGAAAAGGGCGCGATTGGCTGCGTCAATGTTAGCCAGGTTACAGCAGGAAGAAAAAACCAACAGGTAATAGAAATAAGCGGAAGCAAATGTTCCCTCAAGTGGGATAGCGAAGACTCCAACGAACTTTGGATTGGAAGACGGGAGGCATACAATCAAAAGGTGCCCAAGGATCCCTCTTTGGTAGAGCCAAAATCCGCTGAGCTTATGGGATATCCAGGAGGCCATGTGGAGGGCTTCCCCGATACCTTTAAAATGCAGTTTAAGAAGTTCTACGAGGCCATTGAAAAAAAAGACTGCGAAAATGTCGACTTCGCCACCTTTGAAGATGGGGTCAGGGAAATGCTTCTTAATGATAAGGTATACGAATCTGCTTCTAAAAGAGCCTGGGTCAAGATATAGGAGGAAAGCGTAATGATGAAAATGGGACTATTAACAGCAATACTGCCGGACTTGAGCTTTGAAGAAGTGGTGGATTATGCTTCTGAAGTGGGTTTTAAATCACTTGAAGTATGCTCTTGGCCTAAGGGAAAGGCCCTACGTAGATATGCAGGAGTAACCCATATTGATGTGGACCTTCTAACAAAGGAAAAGGCAGCCTACTATAATAATTATGCCAAGAATAAGGGAATAGAAATATCGGCTTTAGCCTATTTTCCCAATCCTCTTTCAGATGATCAGGACAGAGCCCAGGTTGCCAGGGAGCATATAAAGAAACTAATAAGGGCAGCCGCCCTTATGGGGGTGCCAAGGATTACGACCTTTATTGGAAAAAATAAAAATCTTACCCTGGAAGAAAACCTAGAAAACATGAAAAGGGTATGGAAGCCAATTCTTAGCCTGGCAGAAGAACATAAGATAGCCATAGCCATAGAGAATTGTCCTATGTTCTTTACCAAGGATGAGTGGCCAGGAGGCAATAACTTGGCATCCACCCCCTTTGTTTGGAAACAGATGTTTGAGATGAGTCCACAAATTGGACTATGCTACGACCCTTCCCATCTTGTGCTCTTAGGAATGGATCCCATCAAGCCTGTAAGGGACTATCCGAATAGAATATTTCATGTTCACTTTAAAGACCTAAGAATCAACCAAGAGCAAGTCGAAGAGTTTGGAAGGTTTTCCTATCCCAGCCTCTGGCACTCACCAAAACTTCCTGGCTTGGGAGATGTGGATTTTCCTCATCTCATTGCCACTCTTAATGAAGTGGGATATAAAGGAGCTGGCTGTTTGGAAGTCGAAGATAGGGCCTTTGAAGGATCTTTAGAAGATACTAAAAAAGGCATAGAAATGAGTTATCGATATTTGCATACCCTGATGGGTTAGGAGGAAAAAAATGCTTAAAATTGGCCTTGTGGGTCTGGGAGGAATGGGGACCGTCCATTATAGTAACTATGCTGTTATGGAGGGAGTAGAGCTAGTGGCTGCTACAGGAACTTCAGATAAGGACCGAGAAAAGGCAAAAAAATGGGGCATTCCACTCTATAAGTCCCTTAGTCAAATGCTGGAGGAAGAAGAGCTTGATCTAGTTGATATTTGCACTCCCACCTTTCTTCATAAAGAACATGTAATGGCAGCCCTAGAAAGAAGCCTGCCAGTTATTTGTGAAAAACCTTTGGCTTTAAAGGTGGAAGATGCAAAAGAAATGTTTGAAAAAGCACAGGAAAAGGGTGTTCACATTTATGTTGGGCAGGTAGTGAGGTTTTTTAAAGAATATCAAGCCCTGAGCAAGGTAATCCAAAGCGGAGAATACGGCAAGGTATTAGATGCTCAGTTTTTACGGCTCTCAGCAAGACCGCGCTGGAATCAAGGGGGCTGGATGTTTGAAAAAGACAAGAGCGGACAGCTGCCTTTTGATCTACACATCCATGATCTTGATTATATTGTAAGTGTCTTTGGCAAGCCAGAAAGGTTTTCTTTTAGCTCAGCAGGAAATAAGGACCAAGACTTTAAAGAACATTACCGCTTTAATTATGACTTTGGAGATTTTCATGTTAGCGCAGAAGCGGCTTGGTACAATGCGGATTATCCATGGACAGCAGAATACCGCATATATTTTGAAAATGCGGTAATGGAAAGCAAAAACGGTAGAGTGGTTGCCTACCAATTTGATAAAGAAGCTCGAGTTTTTGATACGGAAGAAGAACTAAAAATACCTACAGGGATTAATGTCCCACCAACCGGTGTGTATTTTGAAGAGCTTTCACATTTTATAGACTGCATCAAAGCAAATAAACCTTCGGATATAATCACTAAGGACCAAGTAATTATAGTGCTAGAAACTCTAAACGAAATAGTCAAGGAATAGAGGGGTTTTTACATGATTAGACTAGGGGTCGACATTGGTGGAACCAATATTAAAATAGGATTATTAAAAGATGAGGGAAGAATTATAGAAAAAAAAGAATTCCCTTTTAGTCATGATGGCTATAAGAGTGTTTTTTCGCAGATTGAAAAAGAAATCCGCACCTTATTGGACCAGGAGGGATTTGCTCTGGGGCAAGTCCAATCTATTGGTCTTGCAATTCCTGGAAGTATTGATGAAAAAAAGGGAATCATCACTCACGCCTATAATTTAGACTTTTATGATGTTCCCGCTGTTGGGCAGATGCAAAAAGCCTTCCCCGATACGCCAATTTTTCTTGCCAATGACGCCAATGCTGCGGCCTTAGCAGAATTTTATAGCGGGGTCTTTAAAGGGTATAGGACAGCCGTCCTACTCACCATTGGAACCGGCGTGGGGGGCGGAATTATTTGTGATGGGAAGATGTTTAATGGGGGACAAAACAATGGCGTAGAGCTGGGACATATGATGCTTAAGTATGGAGGAATCCAATGTTCTTGTGGTAATTATGGCTGCGTTGAGTCCTACTGCACCGCTACCTGGATTGCCGACCAGGGAAAAAAACTAATAAAAGAAAAAAAGGATAGTGTAGTGACTTCAAGAGGGAAGGGCAAACCCGAAAATGTAGACGCTAAACTAGTAATAGATGCTGCAAGAGAGGGAGACCTGCAGGCTATGGAAATATTTGAAACTTTTGTGGATAATTTAAGTGCCGCAATAACTTCCATAAATGCCCTATTAGATCCAGAAATTATCGCCATTGGTGGCGGTGTTAGTGGTTCGGGTGATATTCTGTTTGAAAGCTTAAGAAGAAAAGTTAAAGAGAAATCTTTTTTCAAGGTTGACTACAAGGTGGAGCCAGCCCATCTAGGCAATGATGCTGGAATTGTAGGGGCTGCTATGCTATATAAAAACAAAGAGACTCTGTAAAGGCTGTCTAAGAAGGGGGAATTATTGCATTAGCAGGGGAATGTTGGTATAATGATGGTGTTAGTTGATCCCGCACTAGACGTAAAATTAGGAGGAAATAAATGAGTAGAAAAATTCTTGTATTTTTTCTAGTAGCTATGTTGGTTATGACCACTGTGGCTGGATGCGCAGGTGGATCAGATGAGCCTGCAGACTCCGAAGAAGTGGAAGAAACTCAAGAGGCTCAAGGTGAAACATACAAAGTAGGAATTTTGGCACCAGCAGTTACTCACGGTTGGGTTGCGGCGGTAGCTTATAATGCAGAATTGGAAGCTCAGGAATTAGGAGTAGATTACCAGGTTCAGACTTCCACTAATGCTGAAGAGATGACTGCCCAGCTAGAAGACTTGGTAACTTGGGGAGCTCAAGCAGTTGTAGCCTTCCCCCAATGGGAAGGAATGGAAATTCCTATTCAAGAAGCAATTGATGAGGGAATTACTGTTGTAAATTTTGATATACAAATTGATGCAGATGGTATCTACCTTGTAACAGGCGATAACTATGATATGGGAGTTCAAGGAGCCCACTATATTCTAGATAAGATTGGGCCTGAAGGAGTCGTTGTTGCTCTTCCTGTTCCCCAGTCCGGATCTGTCTCAGAACTTAGGATGGCTGGGTTTACAGAAACAGCAGAAGAATTAGATCAAAACTGGGAGATTCTTGAATATGCAACAGCCTTTACCAGAGAAGATGGACTAGCTGACTTTGCAGATATTTTAGCAGCCAACCCACAGATTGATGCTGTATATTCTTTAGATGATGAAACTTCTATTGGTGTTATTCAAGCAATCACCGAAGCGGGAAGAACAGATATTAAAGTAATCACCGGTGGTGGTGGAAACCAAGAATATTTTAACATGATGCCTGAATACGAAGATATGTACGTACAATCAGCTCTTTACTCACCAGCAATGGTTCGTGAAGCGGTGAAAATGGCCGTAGATATTCTAGCTGGCAAAGATGTTGAGAGCCCAATGGTTATTCCAACAAGTATCGTTGACAAAGATAACTATACAGACTATCTAGACGCAGATTCTCCCTACTAAGATTAGATTTTATCTAAAGAGTAAAATAAGGGAATTTGTATTGGTAAGTGGGATTCAACTTAAGAAAAGATAAAGTAATTAATAGCTGGGGCTATGGCTACTTAGCCATAGCCCCTTCTTCTTAGTAGAACCAGGAAAGGGTCGACGAGTATGAAGCTAGAGATGCTAAATATCGTAAAATCTTTCGGAGCAAACGATGTATTAAAAAATGTAAACTTCCATTTATTTGGCGGAGAGATTGTTGCTCTTTTAGGTGAAAATGGAGCAGGAAAATCCACCCTGATGAATATTTTAGGGGGAGTTGTTAAGGAGGATTCTGGGCGTATCTTGATTAATGATGATCTCAGGGACTTTGCCAAACCCCTAGACTCCTTGAATGCTGGAATAGGTTTTATTCATCAAGAATTAAACCTACTTGATGACCTAGCGGTCTATGAAAACATGTTTATAAATAGAGAATTAAAAACAAGAGGTGGCTTTTTGGATATTCCAGCTATGTGCAGGGAGTGTGCAGAAGTTTTTAAGAGAATGGACGTTGAGATCGATCCTAAAACCATGGTAAGAGAGCTGGATGCCTCCTATAAACAAATCGTAGAAATAGCCAAAGCCCTGATGATGGAAGCCAAAATAATAATAATGGATGAGCCCACTACAGCTCTTACAGAACCTGAAATAAAAAGAGTTTTTGCCATGATGAAAACCTTAAAAGAACAAGGGGTGGCAATGGTGTTTATTTCCCATAAACTCAAGGAAGTAATTGAGATTTGCGATCGCTACTGCGTTTTAAGAGATGGCAATCTTGTAGCAGAGGGCCAGGTAAAAGAGGTAACGGTAAATCAGTTAGCCAAATATATGGTTGGACATGAGGTTCGAACGCAGAAACTTCAAAGAAAAACGGAAAAAGGAAAAGAAGTTTTGCGAGGAGAAAACCTGTCCTTTGCAAGTAGTTTCAAGGATATCAGTTTTGCCATTAATGAAGGCGAGGTCCTTGGCTTTACGGGACTCTTAGGAGATGGTCGCAGCGAGCTTTTTCGCACTATTTTTGGATGCAATAAGGGTTACCAAGGCTCTATTTTTTTGGATGATAAAAAAATTCGCATAAGAAATACCAAGCAGGCCCTGGAGCTTGGGATGGGATATGTTCCACGAAACAGAAAAGAAAATGGTATTATTAAGGACTTGAATATTTTAGAAAATGGAACGATTGTTATATGGCCTCAACTGGTTACTAAATTTTTAATAAATCGAAAACGCCAAGAAAAAGAGTTTCAGAGCAAGGTGGATGGTTTGGCTATAAAGTTGGAGAGATATACTGATAGCATTAATAGCCTATCAGGAGGGAACCAACAAAAGGTTGTGCTAGCAAAGTGGCTATCAGCCAATCCAAAAGTTCTTATTTTAGATAACCCTACTCAAGGAGTAGACGTTGGAGCCAAAGAGGATATTTACGATATAATACTAGATTTAGCCCAAGCAGGAATGGCAGTTATTGTTTTGTCCAGCGAGGCACAGGAAGTGATCAGATTATGTGATCGTGCAATTGTTATGTACCATGGAATGATACAAGCAGAGGTGTCAGCAGAGTCCATGACAGAAGAAAACATCATGCGTCTGGCTACCGGAGGACATGTGAAAGAAATGGGAGGTAGAGACCATGGAAAAAACTAAAGAAAAGAAAATAACCTTTGGCCGATGGTTTAAAAACCAGTGGGTAAATAACCTTTTGTTTAGTACAGGTATTATTCTGATTGTTATGTTGATTCTTCAGACCCAGGCATTAGGATTTGACTATGCTTCCTTTGGAGAGTGGTTTGCTGCTTGGATAAGAAACTTAACCAATGTACTTAGAAATAATGCAGGAATAGGGATTATTGCACTGGGGATGACCTTTGTTATTATCTCAGGAGGGATTGACCTAGCCGTAGGTTCAACCCTAGTGACTGTGGGAGCGGCCATAATGCTGCTTATGGATACAGGGCCCAATGGACTATTAGGGCAGATTGGTATTAGTGGAGTCCCAGCCTACCTTATAGCCATTATTTTAGGAGCCCTGGTTGGGATACTCTTAGGAGAAGTGACAGGAATACTTATTACAAAGGGAAGAATACCGCCCTTTATAGTCACCCTAGGAACCATGCAGTTCTTTCGCTCTGTTACCCAGCATTTTATGCAAGGACACAACCCTGCAGTTCCTAAGGGATTCTTGCCCTTGGCCAGCTATAAGATAGGAAATCTTATGCTGATGCCCATTATATACTGGTTTATTGCTGCAGTAATTATGCATATTATTTCAACACGTACAGTTTTTGGCAGACAAGTTTATGCTGTAGGAAGCAATGAAAGAACAGCAAGATTATCAGGAATCAATGTACACCGTGTAAAAAGAAGGGTCTATGTTTTAATGGGCCTTTTGATTTCCTTCTCAGCAATTATTCAGGTTGCTAGAATAGGCTCTATGGACTATGCAAATGCAGGAGCAGGATATGAACTAGACGCTATAGCTGCTGTTGTAATAGGAGGAACCAGTTTTGCGGGCGGCAGAGGCTCCATGCTTGGAACAGTTCTAGGGGTTATGATTATAGCGGTAATGAATAATCTACTCAATCTCTGGGGAGTTCCGCCCTTTCTTAGAGAAGCCTTTAAGGGGGCGATTGTTATTGTAGCGGTATTAATGC
>DASRNA010000192.1:0-4254 GCA_035647655.1 Clostridia bacterium
TTACAATGCTGCTTTATTGGGAAAAAAACTTTACTCTGAAATGGGTGGAAAAGCAAAGGTCCATATTTTTGATAGTAAGAGTGCTGGAGGAGGCCCCACTTTAATTTATTATAAAATTCAAGAACTGTATAAAGAGGGCAAAAGCTTTGAAGAAATTGTTGAAATCGTAGAGAACTACAGAGATGGAATGTTAACCATGTTTGTTTCTGAGAGTTTAAATAATCTATCAAAGGCTGGACGTCTTTCTAATCTTAAACTTAAAGTAGCCCAGGTTATGAATATACTTCCTGTAATGACCTCTAATGATGGATATATCCTTCATACGGCCAATGCTAGGGGAAGCAAAAAGGCATTTAAAAAGATGGTGGACACCCTAATTGAATTTGGGGTAGAAGGCAAGACCCTATCTATTAATCATTCAGGAAATGAAAAATGGGCCAATTATGTCGAAGAAGAACTGATAAAAGCTGGTGTAACTAAGGTGTATCAGCAACGTACAGTGCTTTTAAACACTCTTTATTTGGATTTAAATGGTGTGATTGTCACGATAGGATAAAAAAGATATTAGCTTGCTTTAGCTATAAGAAGTGATTTGCTGGTTTTGTATTTCCTAGTAAAAAAGGATCTGCTATAAATAGCAGATCCTTTTTTACCTTGTCCCTTAGGGGAATTTTTATTGAATGGATTTTGTTTTCCATTTGCCCTTTCGAAAAAAATAGTAGGTCAATATACCGCCAACAACCCAGGTAAAAAGAAGGGAAACATTAATGCATTCAGGGCGCCCAATAGGATAAGCAGGACTGCGCGTTAGATAAGTGAGTCCATAGGCTAGGGGGATTCTAACTACAAGAATAAGAAAAATAGAAATCCACATAGGAGTTAAGGTATCGCCGGCCCCGCGCATAACCCCACCAAGAGATTGGGTGATGCTAAAGAAAATATAACCTGGAGCAATAATATACATAAGTTTTAAGGCATAGTCTGCAAGTTCACTGGTATTGGTAAAAAGCATCATAAGTTCATGGCCAAAAATAAGAATAATTGCAGTAAGACTTATAGAGCTAATAAGGGCCAGGGCAGTTCCTTGTTTTGTTCCCTCAATAACACGATCCATTCGATTGGCACCAATATTTTGGCCAGTGTAGGTAGTCATGGCAATGCCAAAAGAAAAATTAGGCATCATAGCCAGGCCATCTACCCGCATAACCATCAGATTAGCAGCGATAAACTGGGGGCCAAATTGATTTGATAGGGATTGCACAAATAGCATAGCCAAACTAAAAATCCCTTGAGTTGCACCTGAGGGAAGGCCTAAACGTAGCATCTGAGAAATATATTTTGCCCGCAGGACAAAGCTTTCTTTTGTAAGTTTAAATATATCTTGGTACTGCATAAGTTTATAAAATGTTAAAAGAGCTGAAAATCCTTGAGCAATGACAGTAGCAAGAGATACACCTGCCACTCCCATCTCAAAAACAATAACAAAAACCAGGTCTAGAACAATATTTAATACAGTAGATATAAGCAGATAATAAAGGCTACTTAGCGAATCCCCTAGACCCTTTAGTATTCCTGATAGAATGTTAAAGTAGGCCATTCCTGCAATCCCACACATAAGAATTCTAAGATAAGTCTCAGCCCATTGAATAATTTCTGCTGGGGTATTTATAAGTTGTAAAAACGGTTTAATAACAAAGGGGGAGATAACAATGATAAAAATACTGGCCAGAGCAGTGAGAATAACTGCTGTTCCGATGGAATGCCCTAGTTCTTCTTTTTTCTTGCCACCGAAATATTGACTCACCATTATGTTAACACCAGTACTTATTCCAACAAAAAAAAGGAGGAGAAAATTTAAAAGAGGTCCCGATGCGCCTACCGCAGCAAGAGCATTGTCTCCTACATATCTTCCCACCACCATGGAGTCCACAGTATTATATAGTTGTTGCGCAAGATTGCCTATTAGAAGAGGGGCTGAAAAGGCAAGTATTCTTTTCCAAGGGGTCCCTTGCGTCAGGTCCTTTCGATCAATTTTGTTCATATTCCTCCTCACGAGATTTATAAAAGTCTTTAAAAGCTTTTCCTCTAAGGATGCTTGTTGCTATAACTAAGATAATAATTCCGATGATTATGCCCGCCACCCCAAAGAGTTTTAAACCTAAATAAATAGTCAATAAAGTAACAAGTGGATGGATTCCAATTTCCTGTCCAATAAGCTTGGGTTCAATAATTTGTCGGATAGTAATAATTACAATATAAAGCAAAAATGCTATAAAAGAATTTATAAAATTACCCGTTATCAAATAGTAGATACTAATAGGCCAAAGCACTGCACCGGCACCAAAAAGAGGCAGGCCATCGAAAAGGGCCAGGCCCATCCCAACTAAAACGGGATAGGGTATCTTTAAGAAGTAAAAAAAGATAGAGGAGATAAGAAAAGAAAAACTCATAATTACTAATTGGGCCTTAAACCAGGAACCCAGCCCCAGCTTAATAGAGATTCTAAAACTATTTATAATTTCTTTAGACGAATCGAAATACAAGATCTTCTTACGAAGAAAACCCATAATTTTATCATAACCAGCAGAAAAGTAATAAGAACTCATAAAGGTGAAAATAATAAAAATCAAACTAGAAGGTAAACCCCTTGCAAAGGAAAAAACCTTTCCACTAAAGTTGAATTCTTTTAGAGATAGGAGCCCTCCATCTTGGAGATTGCTAACAAAGACACTAAAATCACTAGTGATAAGTCTTGGATATTGTTTTTGTAAAGTAGAGTAAATATTTCTACTTGTATTTGAAAAGGAATCAATCACTAGGGAGAGGTTTTGTTCAATAGAGTGAAAGCCGCTCTTAGCTAGGGTAAATAGAAGATAAAAGAAAAGGACAATCACAGCTATTATAAGGACAATAGATAAAAAGGCCGAGGGTCTACTGGGTATATTGAGTTTTTCAATTCTTTTTTTGAGGGGATTGGCTAGTGTCGCAATAATAAACCCCAAAACAAAGGGCATAAGAATACCAATAAGAAGAAAAGAAAAACGTACAACAATAATAAGGCCGATTAAAAGCAGGATAAAAACAATAAATTTATTCATTATGGGATTATTCATTTGTGCCTCCAAAGAAAATTATATCATGTATCCTATAGAAATGCATCTACCCAAATTAGGTTGAATATGGTACCATTACAGGTAGTTTAGGAGGTAATAATATGGATTTTAGAAGTGATACAGTAACCAAACCTACAGAGGCCATGCGCCGTGCCATGCTTGAAGCGGCGGTTGGTGATGATGTTTATGATGATGACCCCAGTGTACATGCCCTCCAAGATAAAATGGCGAAACTTCTTGGTAAAGAGGCAGCTCTTTTTGTTCCATCAGGAACTTTTTCTAATCAATTAGCGATTATGACCCATACACAAAGAGGTGATGAGATCATCGTTCTTGAGGATGCTCATATTTTTATTCATGAAGCAGGAGGACCAGGACTTTTAAGTGGAGTCAATATGCGTCAAGCTGCTAGTTTAGATGGAAACTATGATCTTGAAAAGCTAGGTGATTTATTTAGGGGAGAAGATATTCATTATCCAAAAACCAGCCTTTTATGCTTGGAAAATGCTCATGGTAATGGACGAGTTGTTTCTCTAGAGCAAATGGCAGGAGCCTATAAAATCGCCAAAGAAAAAAAAGCAGCCGTTCATTTAGATGGGGCAAGAATCTTTAATGCTGCTGTTTTTTTAGGGGTAGAAGCCAAAGAAATTGCCCAATATGCTGATACGATCAGTGTCTGTCTATCAAAAGGGCTAGCCGCTCCCATTGGATCAGTTCTTTTTGGCAGTAGAGAATTTATTGAAAAAGCTCGCAAGTACCGTAAAGTTATGGGTGGAGGTATGCGCCAGGTAGGTATTCTTGCAGCCTGTGGACTTGTTGGCTTAGAGGAAGTATTACCGCATTTAGAAGAAGACCATCAGCTAGCTAGTTATCTGGCTTCAAAGCTTGAGGAGATTCAGGGACTAAAAGTTGATCAGGATAGGCTTGATATTAATATGGTGTTTTTTACGCTAAATGAAAAAATGGACCTTGCAGGCGCCTTGGGAAAAAGAGGAATTATTATCAATCCTGAAGAAGAGGGAGAATACCGCTTTGTCACTCATATAGGAGTTGATAAAGAAGATGTGGACCATTTAATTATGGCCATGAAAGAAGTCTTAGAGTGATCTTAAAAGCTCAGGGTAAAGCAGAAGTGACGTTA
>DASRNA010000193.1:0-4943 GCA_035647655.1 Clostridia bacterium
GGGATCAGATAAATCTGATTTATTTAGTAGAAATAAACGTTTTTTGTCTCCAAGAACGTCATCAAAAATAGGGTTCAATGAAGATCTAGGTGCTCTGGCATCCAGAAGTTCAATGATTAAGTCGACAAGTTTGTAATTTTGAGAAATTAAATCCCGGGTTTTTTTCATGTGACCGGGATACCACTGGATGTCCATAGTACCTCCTTCTATGAAAAAGAACTGCAGGAGCAGTTCTTAACGAATTTTTTCTCTAACCTTGGCAGATTTACCCACACGATCACGGATATAAAATAAACGTGCACGACGAGCTTTTCCGTGGCGTACAACTTCGATCTCTTCAACTTTAGGTGAATGCATAGGGAAAGTTTTTTCAACTCCTACATTTCCTGAAAGTTTTCGTACCGTAAAACGTTCAGAGACTCCACCGCCTTGCTTTTTAATAACAAGGCCTCCAAAGACCTGAAGACGATCGCGCTTTCCTTCAGTAATGCGAATAGAAACTCTAACAGTATCTCCCACATTAAAGGAAGGTAGATCCTTCTTTATGGCCTCTCTTTCGAGATCACGAATGATATTATAATTCATTCCTTTCCTCCTCTCGTAATTTTTCAATTAATTTTAAAATTTCTTGATTGTAAATTCCTTTTTTAATTCCTTTTTCAATCATATCTGGACGCCTATTTAGTGTTAGCCTTACTGCTTCTTCTAAGCGATAAAGTCTAATTTTTTCGTGATGTCCGCTAAAAAGCACTTCCGGTACATCAAGTCCACGAAAACTTCTAGGCCTTGTATACTGATTATATTCAAGAAGACCATCTTCATGGGATTCTTCATGAACTGACTCATCAGAAATAACACCAGGAATTAAGCGAATCACAGCATCCATTAAGATCATAGCCGCCATTTCACCTCCGGAAAGAATATAGTCTCCAATTGAAATCTCCTCATCAACAAAGTGATCAAGTACCCTTTGATCTATGCCTTCATAATGACTGCATAAAAGAGTAATCTCTTCGTACTGGGCAAGTTGCCTTACTTTTTCTTGATTTAGTAGATTTCCCCTAGGACTAAAATGAATTATCGGATGTGAACGATTTTCGAGGGCATCGATCGCAGGTTGAGCCATTAAGACCATTCCAGGACCTTGTCCAAAGGGATAGTCGTCGGCTTTTTTGTGTTTATCGAGACTAAAATCTCTTAAATTTACGATTTCTACCTCTAAATGTTCTTCTTCCTGTGCTCTTTTTAAAATTCCCATGGAAAAATAGGAATCAAAAATATCTGGAAATAAGGTAATAATGGTAAACTTCATCTTAAACCTTCAATAAGAGATACTGTCATTTCTTTTTTATCCAAATCAATAGATAGAATAAATTCTTTTACTGCTGGAAGCATAAATTCCGTTTCTCCGCGAATAACATAAAGAGTTTGGCTAGAAGGATATAATATATCAACAATTTCTCCTAGATCAACACCCTGCTCATCAATTACTTTTAACCCCAAAAGATCTGACTCAAAAAATTCCCCCTCTTCAAGTTCTATATCTTCTTTTTTTATGCTGAGTTTTTTTTGCAACTGACCTTGAGCTTCTTCTATGCTGTCAACACCTAAAAATTTAATAACAGTTGCCTTTTTAGTAAAACGTATTTTCTCTAAAGTATAAACTTTATCTTCTAAATAATAATTCTTCCCGATTTCAAGTAATTCAGGTTGCTGGACATGGATTTTTATCTCACCTCTTAGTCCAACTGCTTTAATCGTTCTTCCAATTTCAATCATTAAATTACTTCAACATAAACCTTGTTGTTATCTTTGGATGCACCAGCTTTAGCAATGGTTCTAATAGAGTTTATTACTCTACCACCTTTGCCAATTACTCGACCCATATCATCTGGTGCAACACGAATCTCAACTCTAATGACTCCGTCTTTTTCTGTTTGAGTAATTTGAACCATTTCCGGATACTGAACAATACGTAGTACTACTGATGTAACGAGTTCAGACATTGCCACCTCCTATGCTTCTTCAAAAACGCCGCTTTTTTTAAGCAAAGTCTTTGCTCGATCTGTTGGCTGGGCGCCGTCGTTTAGCCATTTAATCGCCTTTTCATGATCAATTTTTAATTTAACTGGATTACTTAATGGATCATAATGTCCAATTTCCTCAATCACTCGACCATCTCTAGGACTTCTTGAATCAGCTACAACAACACGATAAGTGGGTCGTTTTTTACTTCCCATTCTTCTCAATCTGATTTTGACTGCCATATATACCTCCTTTATCTATGTGGCCTGCCATAAGGCTTCTTCGACTAATCTAACATGCCGTCGTCCCGGGCCCCGGGATTTTATTAAAAAGGTAAGTTTAATCCTCCAAACGGATTTTTTCCCTTTTTGCTCATATTTGTAAACTGTTTCATCATTTTTCTAGTCTGAGTAAACTGTTTAACTAACTTGTTGACATCTTGAATGCTGGTGCCACTTCCTTTAGCAATGCGCTGCTTTCTTTTGGCATTAAGAATATCTGGGCTTCTTCTTTCCTTTGCTGTCATGGATTGAATAATAGCTTCTACTTTCTTTATTTCTTTATCGTCCATATCCATGTTTTTAAGCGCCTTCATATTTCCACCAAGGCCAGGAAGCATGGCCATAAGTTCTCCAATACCGCCCATTTCTCGCATTTGTTGAAGCTGTTCTAAAAAATCATCAAAGTCTAGGCCTTCTTGGCGCATTTTTTGTTCTAAGGCTTGAGCTTTTTGCTCATCATAACTTTTTTCTGCGCGTTCTATAAGACTTAATACATCACCCATTCCAAGAATTCTAGAAGCCATACGGTCTGGATGAAATTCTTCTAAGGTATTTCCCGTGATTTTTTCACCTGTACCAATAAACTTTATGGGAGCTCCGGTGACTTCTTTCATACTTAGAGCTGAACCACCTCGGGTATCTCCGTCTAGTTTAGTCATAATAATACCATCTATGCCAAGTTTTTCATGAAAGCTTCCCGCTACCGTAACTGCGTCTTGGCCTACCATGGCATCGACCACAAGGAGAATTTCTGTGGGCCTCATTGCACTTTTAATTTCTTCTAATTCCTGCATAAGTTCTTCATCTAAATGAAGCCTTCCAGCAGTATCTAAAATTAAAACATCTCGGCTTGTATTATAAGCTTCATCAAGAGCCGCTTTTGCTATATCTACTGGGGATTTTTGATCTCCCATGGAAAAGACAGGTACATCAAGTTGTTTTCCTAAAACGTGAAGCTGATCAATAGCCGCTGGGCGATATATATCAAGGGCAACCAAAAGGGGTCTTTTTCCCTTTGCCTTAAGTTTTGCTGCTAGTTTTGCTCCACTAGTAGTTTTACCTGAACCTTGGAGTCCGATAACCATATAGACGCTAGGCCCATTTGTATTAAAAGTAAGTTTACTATTGGTACTGCCCATAAGTTGGGTCAGTTCATCGCGAACAATTTTAATCACTTGTGTACCTGGTGTTAGACTATCCATAACTTCAACACCCAGGGCTCGTTCTTGAATTTTACTTACAAACTCTTTAACTACGCGAAAGTTTACATCAGCTTCTAAAAGAGATAGTCGAACCTCTCGCATAACACTTTTAATATCTTTTTCACTAACTTTACCCTTACCACTTAATTTATTTAGGGCATTTTGAAGTTTTTCACTTAGTCCACCAAACATGGTACCTCCTTCTATACATCAAGCAGTTCTGAAAGAAGATCAAATACTTCGGCGGAAAGATTTTCTCTATCACTTTCTAGGATCTCTTTTATTTTTGAAATTTTTTGCTTTTGCACAAAATGTTTCTTATAAAGTCCCAGGTGGTCTTCATACCACTGGAGTTTAGCCAATCCTCTTTGTACGCCATCATGGACGCCTTGGCGAGTTATGGCCAATCTTTCTGCAATTTCTCCAAGAGAATAATCTTCCATAATAACCATTTGAAGAAGCTCTTGTTGATGCTTAGTCAAGAGACTTCCATATAAATCCATATAATATATTTCACGTATTCTTTCCATAAAACACCCCTGTAAAGGCTTTTCCCTTTACAGGGGTATATTACATGAGTAAATTGCTTTTGTCAAGATAAAAATTTTAGGGAATTCTTCCGTATTTTCCAATATTTTTAAAGAAAAAGGAAAGCTGCTTCATTAGTAGATGATTATAGCAGGATATGCATAGGAAAAACTACCACTTAATACTTTCTCCTGGCTTAAGATAAACACCCTGAATCTCTTCCATAACTAGATCTTTAGGTTCTGCCTCAATCACAGGAAAGGTTTTATAATGCATAGGTATAAATGCTCTGGGTTTAATAAAACTAAGAGCCGTCTTTGCATCTTCAATATCCATAGTATAATTTCCACCGATTGGTATCATGGCCAGATCTACTTGGCCTTCTAAAAGTTTCATCTCTTGGCTAAGGCCCGTATCTCCACTATGGTAGATTTTCTTATCTTCTATAGTAAGAAGAAAACCTCCAGCTAAACCACCGCAAACTGTACCCTTGGGTGTTTCGATACCACTACCATGAAGTGCAGGTGTCATTTTTACCCAATCATGACGCCCACCAATATGCATACTGTGGATATTCTCAACTCCTTGGCTAGTTAAGTAAGCTGCAATCTCATGATTGCAATAAACAAGAGCCCCGCTTAGCTTAGCCAATTCAACGCTATCTCCTAGGTGGTCTGCATGCCCATGAGTAACAAAGATATGAGTAATATCTGAATAATCCTCAAGAGTCGTTTCAGTCCAAGGATTTCCAAGAATAAAAGGATCGATTATTATCTTTTTTTCCTTTGTTTTTATAACAAAGGTGCTGTGCCCAACATAGTTAATAAGCATTATAACTCCTTTTTATTTTTTAAATTTTGAAAAGAACCCATTTGTTTTTTTCAATTTCATATTTTAACTGATAGAC
>DASRNA010000194.1:0-5275 GCA_035647655.1 Clostridia bacterium
CTATTACTGCATTGGTTTACAAATATACCAATTGGCCCTAACACCTACCTGAATAACCCTTACCTCTGAAAAACAAGTCGTCATTTCTGTGAGACAATCTTTCATTTCCCTTTCTGCATGTTTGATAAAATGAAAATAGTCCCCACCTTCCAACCATTCGATAAAAGAGGTGAGTAAAGATCTTTTATTATTGTAATCATGAATGATTACGTAGTCCTTTGCAACCCTGCTCATCTCAGCATAGAGCCGTTTTCTATCCCCGGCTTCTAAGCCATGTGCCACATAGGATGATATGGCAAGATCAAAACTTTTATCTTCAAATTCCAATCCTTCAAGGGCATTTCCTTGAAGAAATACTATACCTTTATTGTCTGATTTCCTCCTGCCAATGTCCAGCATTTTTATAGCAGGATCGACCCCTGTCACCTTCATGCCCCTGTCATTTAAAACAGAGCATAGGGCTCCTGTGCCGCATCCCACATCAATAATTGTCTCAAATGAAGCTAGGTTTATTTCATTCTTAACTTTTTCAATAATCTTGATAAAGCCTCTTTTCTGAGAGTGATAAAACAAGGCATAAATGGGTGCAATCAAATTAAAGAGTAAACTACTTTTCTTTTCTTCCATAGGTAAAACCCCTTTGTTTGAATTTTTGGTTTTTTCATCTTCTAATTCATTTTAAGCTAATCTATCAAGCTCTTTTTAGCCTTATCAGATATCTTTTTTCCAAAGAAATAGGCTATTAGTACTTACACCTGCTTTGTTACTTGCAAAGGGTCTTCTTAATAAACAGGTGCCTTAAAGCTTACAAGTATAGCTAATTTCTTTTCGGGTAACTCAGCTGCATAGCACAGCCACTCAAAAATGTTATGTTTAAATTGCCCTCTCTTTTTAAAGAAAGCTTGCTCTTACTTTTATATCCCATGGAAATGCTAAATTTTTTCTTGTTCTCTTTTAGTATACAGTAGTAAGAAGCATACCTTTAACGAAATACCCCTGTTAATTCTTACCAAAACCCTACAAAGACTATTACGCTACTAATTGTAGGGCAGTTTATGTTCCACAATAGGTTACATAGTGTGGGTTTTCTGGAACCACACTATATTTTTCTTGCTTACTCTTATGGGCATAGGGATTTTCTAAGGCTCTTAAAAAATCAAATAGTAGATCATATTCTCCCATACTGGCCTCCTTAATGGCCCTTTCTACCCAATGGTTTCTAGGAATAATTGCTGGATTATGATTTTTCATCATCTCCCCTACTTGCTGCTGGCTTTTGCCTTCTTCTTTTAAGAGACTTTCCCATTTGTTTTTCCAGTCTAAAAACTCCTTGGAAGCATATACTGCTTTATCAAATTTTTTGAAGGTTAAATCTAAAAAAGTGTTGGTATAATCTAATTTATTTTCTTCCATAAATTCTAAAAGTTCATTTAAGATCTTTTTATTTTTTAAATCAAAATCAGCCAGACCAACTTTTTTCCCCAGTCCCGAGTAATAGGCCTTTTCGTATATTTTTGGATACTCATCTAGGGCTTTACTGAGCTTTTTTACTGCTAGCTTGGGATCCTTGTCAATAAGAGGAATAAGGGATTCACCGAATTTAGCTAAATTCCACATGCCAATTTTAGGCTGGTTACCATAAGCGTATCTACCCAATCTATCAATAGAACTAAAGAGCGTGTTTTTCTTATATAGATCCATAAAAGCACAAGGACCATAGTCAATTGTTTCACCAGAGATGGCCATATTATCTGAGTTCATTACTCCATGCACAAAGCCTACCAGCATCCATTTAGCAATAAGTTCTCCCTGGCCTTGGATCACCTTTTTATAAAAATCAAGGTAGATTTGCTGGGAGTTTTTTAGTTCCGGAAAGTGCCGCTCGATGCTATAGTCAGCAAGAGATTTCAGTTTGCTAATGTCTTTTTGACTGGCCGCATAAACAAAGGTACCAATTCGGATATGACTAGATGCTACCCGGACCAAGATGGCTCCTTTTTCCAAGGAATTTCGTAGAACCCTATCACCAGTTAGGCTTACAGACAAAGAGCGGGAAGAAGGTATGCCTAGATTGTGCATGGCCTCGCTTATAAGATACTCTCTTAGCATAGGACCTAAAGTAGCCCTACCGTCCCCTGATCTAGAAAAAGGGGTAGGACCCGAACCTTTATATTGGAGGTCAAATCTTTCTCCCCTTGGGGTAATTTGTTCCCCTATAAGAAGGGCCCTGCCATCTCCTAGCATACTTAGATGACCAAATTGATGGCCCATATAGGCCTGGGAGATGGAAGATCCACCGGGAGGGAGCTTAGTGCCAGATAAAACAGATAAGCCCTCTGCCTTTTTGAGTAAGTCTGGGTCCAGTCCCAGCTCCTTGGCCAACTTTTCATTTAGCACAAGCAAGGTAGGCGAAACAAGGGGACTTAGTTCTACTTTTTTATAGAAAGTAGAAGGAAGTTTTTCATAGCTATTATCAAAATTCCAACCTGTGTTTTTCATATTATCTCCTCAACTATTTTTACCCAAGTTTAAAGACTATAATAAGATGTCTTTAAATAGGCTTAGCTTTTTGTTCAAATTGTATCTAGTAGCATCTTCTAATCTTTATGGCTCAGAGGAACCTAAAGCTCTGGCCTAGAAGTAAAAGAAGCCCTTGGTTTACAAAGGCTTCTGCTCTTACTAGAGAGGGGATCTAGAATTAGCTGCTAGTTATTATAAATTTTGCTTTTAAAACTAAATTGCCACAATAGTTCCAGTAATGGGAGCTTCAATTTCACCTTTTACTTTCAAGTACTTTTTTAGAACATCAATAGCATGTATATCTAAGTTCTTCCTATTTGTCCCATATTTAGCAGGAACCCCTTGGGAGCTTACATATACAGCCTTATAGATTTCATCCTTATCAACTGCTTTACCATCTACAAATAGTTCCTCTATTCTCTCCCCAGCTGGATTTTCAATTTTAAAATAGACATTTATGCCCATACATCGTTTCACATATCCTCCCATTTGTTCATATGGGTCCCTAGCAAAGGTTCTTTCTAGGTTTTCTTCTAACATATCCCACAATTCTCTGCCAGTAAGCTCTACGGTAGAAAGGGGTGGATTGACTGGTATAATATTCCAAATATCATTTACCCTTATCTCCCCCTTTGGAATTGGAGCCCCGTACCTCCACCCATTAGAAAAGGCCATTAGAGCATCTGGGACCTCCATCATTAATGATGCAAGAAGAAAATTATCCATGGTAGATTCCAGCACCCTATTTCTTACCAGCTTTGTTTTTGTTTTACCTATTACTTCCTTTAGCATATTTCTATGGGGAGCAAGTAAACGATCTATCTTGGCTTGCATCTTTTCATCTTTTTTTACACTTTTATCTAATAATTTGAGCTCATGCTTATGGCTCACTATTTTTTTGTTTTCAACTTCCAAATCAAGTCTTCCTAAGAAAGACCCATGAGAGCCTGATTGAATGATAATTGTATTATTAATAATCGCAGGCTCATATATCCTATTATGGGTGTGGGCGCTTAAAAGCACATCTATACCATCAACTTCTTCTGCTATTTTTAATTCCTGGGGATAACCTAAATGTGATAAAACAACAATTAAGTCTACCTCCTTTTTATTCTTTAACTCCTCTATATACTTAGGTAACTCCTGATTGCCCATAGTAAAGTATAAGCCCCTACTAAAATGCGCTGGCATAACCTTATCAATAATTGTAGCTGCTATTCCTATTACCCCAATTTTTAAGCCATTAATTTCTTTTACTAAATAGGGTGGGTACATTAGTTTGTTTTCTTCTTTTTTATAGCAGTTAATAGCTAGCATGGGAAAGTCCAACTTGCTTACCAATGAATTAAATTGTTCTGGTCCATAGGCGAATTCCCAGTGTGCTGTCATTGCATCAACTTCTAAGTCATTTAGTAACTCTACTAAAATTTCTCCTTTTGAGTCAACAACAGGATATGTCCCGTGAAAGGTATCTCCTCCATCTAAAAATAAAACATTGTTATTAGTTTCTTTCCTTACGCTGTCTACATAACTGTAGATTCGGGCATAACCGCCTGCTTTTACAAATTTTTCCTCCCCACCCAGCCATAAATGTTCATAATGCTCTTCTAAATATCCATGAGTGTCGTTCATTTGAATTATGGTTAGTTTTTTCTTATTTGACATTTTTGCCCCTTTCTACCTATCTAGGTATAGATACTAAAGCATTTAAATAAAATCAAGAAACTGACTTTATTTATCTGCTTGATTATTTATAGACCCCTTGCTTCTAATAAGAAGAGAATAAGAATAAGCACGATAGAAATAGGAAGCGTATACTTTAATGGATGCCCTTTAAAACTATGAAAAAGGCTTTTCCCGCTAAATCTATCCTCAGTTAATATTTTCTTTTCTTTTAGCTTACTGTAGATTAGAGCAAATAGTATTGTTCCTAAAACAATCCCAATAAATCCACCTGTTAGGGCATCCACATAGCCATTTCCCACAGCTGCCGCAATCGTACCTGGGCAATAACCCAAAATACCAAAGCCTAAGCCAAATATTAAACCACCTATCAGGGCATTTTTAATAGAACCAGATTTTGTCTTTATCTGAATTTTTCCCAGGGGATAAAAGACACTAATACCTAAGGTTGTAATTACAATAGCCGTAAGAATAATCTTTGCTACGGTAAAATCAGTCAACCTTAATTGCCCCATAATAACATCGTACTTGCTCACCCCTCCCTTTTGGAGGAAAAAACCAAATAATATTCCAATAAACAAACCTTGGAGAAGTCGATCCTCTTTTTTGTTTTTTGTCATCTCAAACCCCTTCTAAAGCCCAAATATAATAAATGATGAAAGGATGCCACCAATAAAAAAGGCAATGGTTGCTACCCAGCTAATAATAGATAACATACTTGTACCACTTATCCCATGGCCGCTGGTACATCCTCCTGCCCATCTGGCACCAATGCCAAGAAAAACTCCTCCTAGCATTGAAAACAAGAATCGTAGTGGGAAACTAGAGGATATTTCCCTACTCCACATGGCTGGCACAGCAAGGATTTGAAAATCCCTAGAAAGCCAGGAGGATATAAAGGAGCCTAGGACAATTCCTATTACTAGCATGACACCCCAATCTACCCTGGGTGGTTTTTCTTTATAATATTCATTTTTTTCTATTTTTTCTTTATCAAATAATTTATAAAACATTCCGCCTAATTTTAAAAAACTAGTGGAGGCACCAAGTGGTTTATTGGATAGTAAGAGGG
>DASRNA010000195.1:0-3400 GCA_035647655.1 Clostridia bacterium
CTTCTAACTCAACTTTTTGTCTTTTGTGGCGTAGAACCTTTCTTTCTAGAGGAAGTTTTTCTTCTTCTAGGGCCTTTTTTGCTTGGTCTAGTGCCAAAAAGATAGTAAGAAGTTCTTCTTCGCCTTTCTCATATTCTTCTAAAAGTCCTTGGATCTCTTCTTTTCTATTTGCTAAATGATATAGTTCCGCTGTTTTTTCTTGCAGTCCCTTGGTAATTTTTTCTTTTTTTCTTTGAATCTCCTGGGCATCTTTATGATAAAGGCCCTCAAGGCCTTCAAAGCGGCTAATTTCTTCTTTAAGCTCAATTAGTCTCTTAGCTATATCTTCTTTTTTTGTTTTTAGTTCTTGCAGTTTTTCCAAGGAGCTTTCTTGCTCGTGGAAAAAGCTATCTTGACTTTCTATTTGCTCTAGCTCTCTTTGAAGTTGACGCTGTCTTTCTTCTTTTATGCGCAAATCCAAATAGTTCTGGTCACGCAATTTGATTTTATCTTGAAGGAGGTCTTGGAGGAGGTCAAATTCTTTTTCAAAGCCTTCTCTTTTTTCTTCCATCTCTTCTTTTTCTTCCTGCATAGAAGTTCTTTTCTCAAGAAGTTTTTCCAGATCATATTTACTGTGTCCAAGCAGGCGCCCAAGTTCTTCTTCTTCTTTTTCATAGCCAAGATAATCTTCCTTTGCATAAAAAAGTTCCAACTCCTTGGCTTTTTTAGAAAGTTCTAAATAGCGCAGGGCCCTATCCTTCTCCTCAAGAAGAGGTTGGCGGCGCTCATCAAGTTCGCCTAGAATGTCCATCATACGAAGATAGTGGTCTTCTACTCTGGCCAGGCGCCTTTTGGCCTCTTGCTTTTTATAGTGGAAAAGACTAATCCCTGATGCTTCTTCAAAAATCTTTCTTCTTTCATCTTTATTTTCTTTGAGGATGTCGTCAATGTCTCCTTGGCTAATAAGAGAATAGCCACTAATGCCTATGGCTGTGTCCATAAAGAGCTGGCGCAGATCCTTTAGGCGCACAGGTAGGCCATTTACCTTATAGGTCGACTCCCCACTACGGTGTAGTATACGCTCAATATTAAGTTCATCAAGGGCTCCCGGAGAGAGTTCCTTCGCCCCAGAAAAAATGAGGCGGACAGAGGCAAAGTTTTGAGGAGCTCGATGTTTTGTACCCGAAAAAATCACATCTTCCATGCGCCTTGCACGTAAAGATGTGGTGCTTTGTTCGCCTAAAACCCAGCGAATAGCGTCTATTATATTGCTTTTTCCACAACCATTGGGACCTACAATACAGGTTACCCCAGGCAAAAAATCAATATGGGTGCGATCAGCAAAAGACTTAAAGCCTTTGAGTTCGATAGATTTAAGAAACATAGCCGCTCCTAGTCAATAGGTACAAAGTACCCTCCTTGTAAAAAACCATTGCGTGGTAGTGTGTCATTTACATGATAAATCAGTGGGCTGCCTTTTTTCTCGAAATAATTTGCATTTTCCTTAGCATGACCAAGTAGATAAGAAATCTCCTTGGAATGTATTTCAATCTCCAGTGATCCCTCTAGCTTATCTAAGGCCTTTTTATATAGCCTGCCCATAACAAGACTCCTTAGAGCGGGGTGATAGGGTCCTGCCGTAATTGAGTCTAAAAAATTCTTTTCTGAAGAATAGAGTCCTAGACGAATTACTGGAATTTTGGCCGATAAAAAAAGGGAAAGAAGATCGCTACAAAGCTCCACTGTTTCTTCTAGATTCCAAGGCGTATAAAGGCCTTGTTCCATCATTTTTTCAAGGGGGGTCTTTTTTAAAACGATAGTAGGATATATTCGAACAAAATCCGGCTTCAGAGAAATGATTTTCTCTGCAGTAAAAATAGCCGCATCATAATGATCTTCAGGAAGTCCTGTCATCATTTGAAGCCCTAGGTTAATCTTTTTTTGGCGTATAATATTAACTGCCCTAAGAACATCAACTATGCCATGTCCCCTGCCACTGGCGCGTAAAACCTCGCTATCTAGAGACTGGACCCCTAGTTCAATGGTGGATATGGGATATTGGGATAAAAAATCCATTTCTTCTTCACTAATGGCATCGGGCCGGGTAGAAAAGCGCACACCTACAATACCCTTTCTTCCAACATAGCTTTTTGCAATATCTAAATAAAAAGCCTGTTCCTTCTGGCTAAGGGCGCTAAAACTTCCTCCAAAAAAAGAAATTTCCTTTCTTGTCTGAGGCTCAAGGGTAGATAAGTAATTTTCTATGGTTGCTGCAATCTCTTTTTTATCAGCCAGGGCTTCTTTGCCCGTAATTAGATGCTGGTTGCAATAAACACAGTGATGAGGACAGCCTTGATGGGAGATAAATATGGGAATATTACTATGCATCTTCACCAAGGACCTCCCCTGCTGCTATTTGTTCTGCCTCTCTTTTACTGGAAGCCTGTCCAGTGGAGGCTAATTTCTGATCAATATATAGACCAATTTTATATTGTCTCTGGTGGTCTGGTCCAGAGACCTCTAGGACCTTATATTTTATAGAACGCTGGTCTTTTTGACATTGGATTTGTAGCTTGCTCTTATAGTCAACATATCCGCCACCTTTTTGCACTTCTTTCATATATTCCCTATAATTATTTAAGAAGAATTTTTCGGCTTCTTTTAATCCAAGATCCATAAAAAGAGCCCCCATAAAGGCTTCAAAACAGTCGCTAAGTAAAGAGGCCCTTTTTCTTCCCTGGCTAAGTTCTTCGCCCTTACCAAGAAGTAGTTCTTTTTCTAGGCCTAAGCTTTTTGCCATCTTTGCTAGGGACCCCTCGCAAACAATGGCAGCCCTAAGTCGGCTTAGCTCTCCTTCTCTATCTCCCATATGAGTAAAAAGATATCGACTAACAATCAAATCAATTACCGCATCGCCAAGAAACTCAAAACGTTGGTTGTTTTCTTTTAAGCCCTCTTCATTTTGATAGGAAGGATGTACCATAGCAAGGCTATAAAGTCCTATATCCTTATATGGAATCTCCTTTTTCTTCAGTAAGTTCTTCACATTTAAGCCTTTCTAGCAATTCTTGTTCCAGATCTTCTATCATAGCACTTTCTACGTATTTTTCCATAAATATCAGGGCATTCATAATGGCTCTGCTATCGCTGCTTCCGTGGGCTTTAACAAGATAACCCTTTACTCCTAAGAGGGGAGCGCCGCCATATTCTTTATAATCGAGCTTCTTCATAAACCCTAACAAGGAATCCTTTATAAATAGAGCTCCTATTTTTCCCCTTAAGCTAGAAAGCATGCTTTCTTTGAGTAAGCCACCATAGGTTTTAACCATACCTTGAGCGAATTTTAAAATAACATTTCCGGTAAAACCATCGGTTACAATCACGTCCACATCCCCTTCTGGGATCTGCCGACCTTCAATAC
>DASRNA010000196.1:0-2793 GCA_035647655.1 Clostridia bacterium
CCTCTTATTTG
Source organism: Clostridia bacterium (assembly GCA_035647655.1). Lineage (GTDB taxonomy): Bacteria > Bacillota > Clostridia > Peptostreptococcales > Acidaminobacteraceae > DTU036. The sequence goes on from DASRNA010000196.1 coordinate 12, forward strand.
TGTTTCTTACTTTTTGAAAACTTGTCCTTAGTTTATTCATTTATCTAATAGAAGATAGGCCTAAAAGGGCTAGGGTCTCTTCTTCTAGCACAAAGTTACTGGGGAAAAACTTATTTTTTCCTATCACTCTCCTAGAAGCTTGATAAAACACTTAATTTATCAAACATAAGAAGGATACCCATAAGGATAATTAGCAGGCCTCCTACTTTTTGTAGGGTAAAAACATGACGCTCTAAGAATTCGACCTTGCTAAGAGCGTAACTGGAAAAAAGCGTGATAAATAAAAAGGGAATCATCATGCCAAGGGAATAAATCAACATATAAAAACCACCAATTAAGGGGCCTCCAGAGCTGGAAATTCCAAGTACAGCTCCAAGAACAGGCCCTACACAGGGGGTCCAACCAAAGCTAAAGGTAAGCCCTAGAATAAAGGCACCCCAATAGGCACTAACATCTGTTTTGGCCTGCACTTTTCTTTCCTTATCCAAAAATCCTAAGCGAATCAGTCCCATTTGTTTTATGCCAAGAAGGATTACAATAAATCCCAGGATACGCAAAAACCAGGGACTATAAAGCAGAGCTCCCAGGGCTCCTGCTCCAAAGCCCATGGTAACAAAACTTACTGAGATCCCCAGGACAAAGAGCATTGTCCGCAGCATAGAGCGAGGGGAAAAGGAAATAAAACCAATTTTTTTTACCCTATCTCCTCCATCTGCTAAAATTCCAATATAAACCGGAATCATGGGCACAGTACAAGGAGAAAAAAAGGATAGAAGTCCAGCAATAAAAACGCTTCCAATTAGTATATTCATAGATTAATTTCCTTTGGGTACAATATTTATAGGAAGTTCTGATACATCATAATGGCTACTTTCTGCTATACCTTTTACAGATATTTGCAGTGTATAATCTCCCGGAGTCAAACCCTTTACATCTGTTTCCAGTGTAATTGATTTTTCCTCAATGTTTTTTATATTTTCCCTTACATCTTTTACTTCAAGACTTAAGATAAGCTCAGGGTCAATAATATAATTATAAGATTCATTGGTACCAGTAAGGACAACATCCTTACCTTCAAAATTAAATCTCTTATTGTCTAGGGCAGCAATAGTAAACTTTGCTGTTAGGGGTTCAGCATCTACCACAACAAGATCCTTAGGCAGATCTGCTTCCAGCATGGATTCAAAGCTCTTATAGGCATTTTTAATGCTTATAGGCTTGGTGCGAACCAAACTAATTCCACTGAGAAGACTGGTATCGCCTTTTAGGGTCACTTCGGCTAAATTACTGGTCTTTTCTGTAAGACGATAGTTTGTACGAATCTCCCCTTCGGTTACAATTTCAAGGGGAACTGTTTTCTCCCCAATGACTGGCACACTGACTGGTAGATTGGACACTTCCAGTTCCACCTCTTCTACCACATTCTCATCAATATCCACAGGAATAAGATTTATATGTTCTGTTGTAGTGGATGCAATAGAGCTTATATCCAGTTCCCCCTTAAGATAAACAATTTCCTTTAAAAGAAGAGAGGGACCTGTTACTTCTATTTCTTCATCATTAAATACAATGTTTCCAAGTTCAAGTTCTTCTGGAAGCTCTCCTTTTAAAACAAGATTGATAGGTTTTTTGATGGTTTCTATGGCATCCACCTCAAAAGAAATACTATCCTTTGAAAGAGATAAAATGCCCACCCCAGGTGCCGAGCTAATCCTATGATCAATAAGCATATTGGCTGTACCCTTGCCTACTATGGAATCAAGGGATACGGAAAGACGAATGGAACTCCCATTCATTTTTATAATATCTCGCCATCTTCCACTAACGGTAACATCAACAGAATCACCATTTATACTCTCAATAAGAAGACCACGGTTTTCTACTTGCTCAAGACCAATAAGTTCCACAGGTATATCACGATAAATGGTCTCTAAAACAGGGTTTTTATTTTCCATAACAATAAACCAAGTTGCTATAGCCAAAAAAAGACAAACTATTTTCGGAAAGGCGTTATGTCCCAGAGATTGTAGAACTCTATTTTTTTTAAAAAACTTCATTCTCTACTCCTTTCAAATTGGAAAACACCCTCTTTTTTAGGCTTATAGAATTCTACTAGAATTTCTAGCAAACTTTCTTTGTCTAAAAACCGCGTCAGTACATTGTTTTGGGCAATACTAATGGTTCCTGTTTCTTCACTTACAACTAAAACCAGGGCATCTGAGACAGCACTCATGCCAAGTGCGGCCCGGTGCCTGGTCCCAAGGTCTCTATTTACATTACGATCATTACTTAGGGGCAAAAGACATCCTGCCGCCACAATACGATTCCCGCGCACAACCACAGCTCCATCATGGAGGGGGGTGTTGGGGGTGAAAATATTTTTTATCAAGGCCGAGGACATTTCTGCATCAAGCTCGGTGCCTGTTTCAATCACATCCTTAAGTCCTATCTCTCCTTCAAAGACCAAGAGGGTTCCAGTTTTTTGGCTACTCAGATCAAGAGTGACCTCAACAATACTATCAATAACACCTGAGTCTTTTCCTGTCTTTGTTCTAAATAGCATATTATTAAAAAACTTGCTGCGCCCTAGATATTCCAGGGCTCGACGTAATTCAGGTTGAAAAAGAATAACCAGGGCTAAAATACCATAGGTCAATACATTTTCTAAAACAAAACTAACCATGCGAAGTTCAGCTGCACTCGAAAGGCGTAGAAGGATAAAAAAGATCACCAAACCTTTAAAAAGCTGAATCGCACGGGTATTACTAATAACCGTATAAAC
>DASRNA010000197.1:0-19027 GCA_035647655.1 Clostridia bacterium
GTATACCAAGGAAAGCTATATTAAAAAAATAAATAAAAAAACTTTTGAGAGAAATCAAGAGCAGCGGATAAAAGAAGGCGATGAAATCCTAAAAGAATATCAATCTACTAGCAATTCAGAGTTACTTGCTTTTACCACTAAAGCAGTTGTTCACAAACTCTACTTGGATGAAATTGAGGAGTCCAAAGCAAGTGATTTGGGTCTATATTTGCCGAGTTTGTTAGATCTTGAAAAGGATGAAACGATAGTTTATGTCACTGTGGAAGAAAAGTTTGAAGGATATGTGCTTTTTGGCTTTGAAAACGGCAAAATTGCAAAAATTGATTTAAGCGCTTACCAGACGAAAACGCGACGAAAAAAACTTATCAGTGCCTTTTCCCTAAAAGACAAATTAATCTCTATTTTATCGTTAAAAGAAGAAGAAGACATTCTGCTTTATCGCTATATGAATCAAAAGGAAAATGTTCTACTGATCAATAGTAGTATAATTCCATCTAAGGTTACTAGAACTAGCCAGGGTGTGCAAACACTAAGGGTAGGCAAGCATGGTAAAATGACTGGTATGGAAAGATATGTTGGCTCTAATTTAGAAAAATATCGAGCAAAGAAGATTCCTAGCCCAGGTCGACAACGCAAAAGCTTTATTTGATAGAGTCAAATGTGGTATGATAAGCCTTATAAGTAAGGAGGTTCTTATGATAAATCGTATTAAATCTGGCGAATTTGCCGGTGTTTTTATTGATACAAGAAAGCCTATAGAGGGTGGATTGTATATACCTATCGTCGGAGATAATTTTAATGGGAATAGTTTTATTCCAGAAGCTTTTAAAAATGGTGCTAAAGCAGCCTTAGTTGAGCGAAACTATTATGAAGTAAATAAAGAAAGTTTAGAGGAATTTGAGCTTTATCCTGTTGAAAGCGGTTATGAAAGTTTGCATAGTTTTGCAAGAGAACTTAGAGATTATGTTAATCCTTATGTTATAGCCATTACAGGAAGTAATGGTAAAACAACAACTAAAAATATGGTTTATTCTATCCTCAAAAAAGGTTTTGATAATGTATATGCTACCCAGGGAAACTTTAATAATGATATAGGCCTTCCCCTTACCATATTAAATATGCCTTTATCCACCAAGTATCTTGTCTTAGAGCACGGTATTATGAAAAAAGGAGATATTCATCTATTGGCTTCAATTTCTAGACCCAATCTAGCTTTAATTACTAATATTGGGACTAGTCATATTGAGCTTGTAGGGAGTATGGAAGGTATTTTAAAGGAAAAGTTATCCATTGCTGACTTTTTTACCCAGGATAACCATCTGATTATTAACCCTTTTGATGAAATGCTGGAAAAAGCTCGTAAAGAAGGCTTGAAAGCAACTTATCCAGAGCCTCTTGAGCTAGGAGAAATTAGGAGTGATGACGGGTATTTTTCTTTTAGCTACCGTGGCCAAGAATACCCTCTATCCATTAGAGGAAAGCACAATATTTTAAATGCCCTCCTTGCTATTGAGGCAAGTCGCTCTTTAGCTTTGTCAGATGATATTATAAAAGAAGGAATTACTTCCTATAAAGGAGAAGCTATGCGTTTTAGCGAGATCCAAGTGGGAGGAATTCGTTTTATTAATGATGCCTATAATGCATCCCCAGCTTCGATTATTGCTGGTTTAGAGACCCTGGTGGCTATGAAGGCACAAAGACATATTGCTATCCTAGGAGATGTTTTAGAATTAGGAGTTTATGCTCAAGACGAACATCTCAAGCTTTCTAAACATCCAGCTCTAAAAGAACTAGATGCTTTTTTTACCCTAGGCGACTATGCGGGAATGATTGGTGAGGGACATAATCACGCAAAACACTTTAACTCATTGCATGACTTAAATAATTATCTAGGAGAGTTTTTAAAAGAGGGAGATTTGGTTTTAATAAAAGCATCCCGAAGTATAGAACTAGAACGTATTCTAGAGGAATTGAAAGGCCAACTATGAACTTATTTTTATTTATATTGAGTGGGGTATTGAATTTGCTTTTAATATACTTTTTAATACCTCTTTTAAATCGTCTAAAACTGGGCCAGCATGTTTATGAACTTGCCCCTGATACTCATCAAAAAAAACAAGGTATTCCTACTATGGGTGGGATTTCTTTTGTTATGGTGACAAGCCTTTTAGCCTTTGTCTTTATCGGGTTAAAGGAAGAACATGTGCTAGTTATATTTTCAATGATCCTCTTTGGCCTTATAGGTTTTTTAGATGATTCAATGAAACTATTTAAGGAAGAAAACAAAGGATTAACGGCAAAGGAAAAGATTATTCTACAAATTATAGCTTCCTTTTTCATGGCCTTTTTACTGGGAGATAAAGGAACAAGAATCCTAGTGCCCTTTACTAGATATTACTTGAATTTAGGGATTCTTTATTATCCTTTTGTGGCTGTATTTTTAACCCTGCTAGTAAACAGTACCAATCTTACTGATGGAGTGGATGGTCTTCTTGCCTCGGTTAGTTTTGTAGCCTCCTTGTTCTTTCTTTTTGTTACAAAAGATCTTTTTAAGCCAGAACTTTATCGTTTAACCCTTATCTTCTTAGGGTCTTTACTGGGATATATTTATTACAATCGCTTTCCCGCAAAGATCTTTATGGGAGATACTGGCAGTATGGCAATTGGCGGCTTTATTGGCACAATGATGCTGCTGAGCAATACACCTCTTTTTATATTTTTTATTGGATTTATTTATGTAATTGAAAGTTTATCCGTTGTTCTTCAAGTATGGTCTTATCAAACTAGAGGGGTAAGAATATTTAAGATGAGTCCAATACATCATCATTATGAACTTTCTGGTTACAATGAAAATAAAATTGTTCTTTCCTTTGCTATTGTAACTTTTGTGGGTCTACTTATAGGGCTTTTAGCCTATAGAATTTGAGGTTGTTTTTGAAAGTATTAATTTTTGGCTTGGGAAGAAGTGGAAGAGCTTTACTAGACTTCTTTAAGGACAGATCCGATGTTTGGGTTTATGATGACAAAGAAGTAGATATAAAAAAACTGCAAGAAGAGTTTGGAGAAGTTGAGTTTTATAATCCCAAAATTGACTATGATCTTTTGGCCCTTAGTCCCGGACCTTCTATGGACCATTGGCTTATCAAGAGTTTTCAAGAAAAAAAAGTAGCCATTAAGGGAGAACTAGAAATCGCTTCGCAATACCTTAAAGGCGATATTTTAGCTATTACTGGGACCAATGGTAAAACTACAACAAGCTCTCTAGTAAAAGCTATGGTAGAAAAACAATTTGCTCGATCTTTTATTGGAGGAAATATAGGAATTCCTCTTATTAGTTATGTAAAGGATTCGCAAGAGGGAGATGTCTATATTGTGGAAGTATCTAGCTTTCAGCTGGAAACAATAGTTAATTTTACCCCTAAGCTTAGTGCGCTTTTAAATATAACTCCAGACCATATTTCATGGCATGGATCCATGGACAAATACATCGATGCTAAGTTTCGCATTTGGGAAAACAACTTCCCCAAGCAGATAAAAGTAATTAACGAAGATGATGGCTTTTTATTAGAAGAGGCCAACCTTCGTTACAATAAAACAGAAGACTTTTACCGTTTTTCAGTAAAGAAGAAGGTGGATAAAGGAGCCTATATGGAGGATAATATCCTTTATTTGGCTTTAGATAAAAGGAAAGAATTGATTAGACTAGATGAATTACTTCTTACTGGTGAACATAATCTATCAAATGCATTGGCAGCAAGCCTAATCGCATCGCTTTATGGTGTAAAAGATAAGTTTATTATTGAGGTTTTGAAGGAATTTACAAGTCTTGAGCATCGCTATGAAGTCCTGGAGGAAAAAAAAGGCAGAAGATTTATAAATGACTCTAAGGCAACCAATGTAGATTCTGCTTTACCTGCCCTTAGATCTGCCTCTAGACCCACTGTTCTTATTGCAGGTGGTATGGACAAAAAAGTCCCACTGGCACCGCTTTTTGAAAACTGGAATCATGCAATAAAACACTTGATTTTATTTGGAGAAACCAAAGATGAACTAGCAGAAAATGCCCAAAAGATTTCTGCTTTTACCGATATTTATATTGTAAACAATCTGGATGAAGCTTTCTCAAAAGCGATGGAACTTTCTAGCTCCGGATGGGATATTCTGTTTTCACCTGCTTGTGCAAGCTGGGATATGTATGAAAGCTTTGAGATCAGAGGAAAACATTTTAAAGATCTTTACAGGAGGCTAAAATGAATGAACGAATAAATATGGGGATTTTAATTCCTGTTATTTTACTGACCATAATAGGTTGGCTTTTAGTTTTTAGTTCTTCTGCTTACTTGTCTTTAAATCAGTATGGAACACCCTATTACTATATTAAAAAACAAACCTTATTCATTTGTATAGGCTTTGTAGCAATGTTTCTTACCAGCGTGGTTAATTATAAAATATATAATAGTGCCCCTCTTGTTATTTTAGTTGCTATAATCGCCTTAGTACTTATGGCTCTAACACCCATTCTTGGGGTAGAAGTAAATGCCGCTACTCGTTGGATGGAAATAGCTGGACAACGTTTTATGCCTGTGGATATTGCTAAAATAGCCCTTGTTTTAGTTATGTCCTACACCCTGAGTCATTTTATTGTTTATAAGAATAAGCTAGTCGCCTTTATCATTCATATGATATATCCTATACTCCTGATAATATTTACCTATCTACAGCCTGATTTCAGTTCAATGATTATACTCTTTGGCACTATGGTTGCTATATTATTTGTTGGATTTGAGCCTGTAAGATATGTTTTATTACTAATCGGAGGCGGATTTGCAGGTTTGTTGTCTTTAGCTAGACTAGCTCCCTATAGAATGGTTCGACTTGTTGGTTTTATAGAGGGCCTTAAAGATGTAGATAATGCCATGAGACAAATACGCTATGGTATTCTAGCTATAGCCTCAGGAGGCTTCTTTGGAGTTGGCCCTGGTAAGAGTGTTTTTAACAAGCTGTGGATTCCCGAACCGCATAATGATATGATTCTTGCAACTCTAGGGGAGGAATTTGGATTTGTAGGTATTGTTACGGTGCTTGTCTTATATTTTATTTTGATTTTAAATATTATACGTATGGTAGTTAAATTAAAAGACCCTTTTTCACGCAATCTTACATTTGGAATGGGGGTAATTATTTTCCTACAGTTTGTTGTTAACTTTGGAAATACTCTTGGTATACTTCCGCCTACAGGAATTTCTCTTCCCTTTATAAGTTATGGGGGCACTAATATAGTTATTCTTATGGCTATGGTGGGGATTTTATTAAGTATTCACCGTATTAATTGGAGGATTTTATCATGAAGATACTTTTAGCAGCAGGAGCCAGCGGAGGACATATTTATCCTGGCTTGGCAATTATTGAAGCTCTTGAAAAAAAATCTCCACAAATAGATTTTCTTTGGGTAGGAACTAATAAGGGGAAAGAAAGAGAAGTGGCTCAAAGTAAAAACATTCCCTATATTCCTGTAAGGGCTTGGAGCATAAACAATGAGGGCCTTATATGGAAAATCCAAGCATATTGGTTTCATGGACTTATGACTCTTAAGTTAATGAGCAAGATGAAAAGAGAAAAAGTTGATGCGGTGGTAACAACCGGAGGCTACGCTACAGCCTCAAGCCTTATGGCAGCAACAATTTTAGGGATTCCCATTTTTATGCATGAGCAAAATGTGTATCCTGGCCTAGGGACAAGAAAATTCGGTAAATTCGCTAAAAAGATTTTCACAAGTTTTCCTGGTACAGAAGAACATTTAAGTGGATTAGAAGAGAAAATATTTTTGGAAGGAAATCCCATCCGGGAAACTTTTAGTCAATTAGATAGAGACAAGATTAGAAAAGAATTAGGGGTAGAAAATAAAACCCTAGTTGTATCAGTTGGTGGAAGTCTTGGTGCTAAGAGTATTAATTCTTTTATAAGGAAGCTAATCCCCAAAATTGAAAAAAGAGAAGATCTTTATTGGGTACATGTGGTAGGAATTGACTATGAAGAAGATCTTACCTTTTATAAGGACAAAAAAAATATCGAAGCCCATCTTTTTTTAAACAATCTTCCGGCCTATCTTGTTGCAGCAGATCTTCTTATTAGTCGAAGTGGAGCCAGTACATTAACAGAAATATCCAGTCTTGGCCGCGCTAGTATTCTAATTCCATCCTCAAATGTTTTAGATGATCATCAGATGTTTAATGCAAAACTATTTTCAGATAAAAAAGCCGCTCTAGTTATTGAGGATAAAAAGTTATCCTGCGAAAAGTCACAGGAAATCTTATTTGAACTCTTAGAAAATGAGGGATTGCGTAAGGAGTTAGCCTATAGGAGTAAAGGTATAGCACCTTTTCAAGCAGCTGAAAATATTGCACAGGAGATCTTGGAGTCCCTATGAAAAAATTTGCCTTTTTACTTTTGACTATCATTATAGCCCTAGGACTAGGAACTATATTTTTATATACAGACACATTTATATTAAAAGAAATTGATATAGAAAGCGGATGGATAAAGGGGGAAGAAATTCTCCAAGCAGCCGAGCTTTTTGAAGGACAGAATCTTTTTTATTTAAACAAAGTTGATATTGTTAAAAGTATTCATCAGGATTACAGAGTGGATGAGGTTGAGTTCAAAAAAATATATCCAGGAAAACTGCTTTTAAGGATCACTCCAAAAAAACCCTATGTACTTGTCTCTAATAAAGGTCAAATGCTTCTTTTAGATGATAGGGGAGATCTCATTGCAATGGACTACGAATATGATGGTCTAATGATAATAAAAGATTTTATTATAGAAGAAACGAATTTAGGCGAGAACTTAGTTCTTAAAAATGAAGAACTTTTTCACACTGCCTTGGATTTAGTTGAACTTTGTCAACAAGCAGAATTTAAGGAAATGACCATACGCCAAGAAAATGGTTTTTTATATCTTGATCTGGCTGATGGCTTTAGGGCTAATTTTGGAAAAGGCAGTGAGATTGTAAAGAAATTCAATAATTTCTATACGATATATCAAGATTTATCAGAAAAAAATGTAAATAATGGTACAATCAATTTAACAAATCCCGACGCACCCACCTTTTTACCCTTTGATTAGGAGGCATTATGAATAAAAATTATGCGAAAATATATTTGCCCGTATTTATAATTGCCCTATTGGTTGGCTTGTTTTTCAATATCCAAGGGAATTTGATTGAAAAGGGTAGTGAAGATATTTTAAGTCGTCAATACCAGCAGGCCCTTGTTGATAATGAGGAGCTAGAAGGGCAAGTAGAGTTTTATAGAAAGCAACTTGCAGAATTGCAAAAAAGTGATGAAGAAAGCGACAAGGATCTATCAAATATAGATTATTATAAACTTGTTTCAGGTTTTACAGATGTAAAGGGACAAGGAATTGTAATTCAACTTAGCATTCCCGATATGGACCAACCTCTTAATATAGTGGATTTTCATCGTAACCTGCTTTTTCTTATGAATGAATTAAACGCTGCTGGAGCCGAGGCAATTGCAATAAAAGATGAGCGCATTATTTCTACTAGTGAAATCAGTGTTGCTGGCAATCACATTGTTATTAATGGCCAAAAACTCTCTCCTCCTTTTATGATTAGAGCAATAGGCAATCCAGATACGCTGGATGCTGCCCTTAATCTGAGATTGGGATATGTTGAAAGATTGAGAAATAACGGATATTTTATTGAAGTGAAAAAAAGTGAAGAACTGGAAATTCCAAAATATCCAATATTACCAGGTTTTAAATATGCGGAGCCCCTAAGTGAAAACTAAATTAGTTCATTTTATCATAATTATCACTTTAATCATTCTTCTTTTTGACTTCGGAGATTTTTTTGAAGAAAACCAGTATATACCTTCAAAAGAACAGATTATTGAGCTTAGAGACAAAAAACTTAGATTGGAAGAAGAATTAGACAATCTTAAAGAGCAAGTTGTTTTATATGAGTTAGCTATAGACAATGAAGATGATCTCTATGAGCTACTAGAAGAAGAAAAACAAAGATATAAAACCCTAGCAGGTTATATTCCTCTTCAAGGTGAAGGGCTAGTTATTCTTATGAGTGATAGCCAAAGAGTTAGGGGAGAATATCAGGATATAAACGAACTTATTATCCATGATCAGGATGTTTATCAAATTATATGGGAATTAAGGAATGCAGGAGCTGAAGCAATAAGCATAAATGATGAACGGTTTCTTTTTCATTATTCAAAGGTTGTATGTAATGGTCCTACCATTCGTGTAAATGGTCGATTGTATTCTCAACCCTTTATAATAAAGGCAATAGGTCCAAGAAAAGCACTACAAGCTGCCGTTAATGTGTATGGAAGTTATGCAGATGGACTAAGACAAAAAGGAGTTTTCATAGAAGCAAACACATCAGTAATGGTGGAGATTCCTGCCTACGAAGAAGACCGCCCTCTTTATTATCTAGAAAGGAATGAACAATGATAGCATTAATCGTTATTTTATTTTTAGGTTTTGTTATTGGTTACTTCATCCCTCTTGAGGTAGGAGAGCTAGTTAAACTCTATCTAAGCCTGTCGATACTTGTTACTCTCTCGTCTTCTTTAGAAATACTACATGACTTATTACTAGATAAAAAAAATATAAGAAAATGGACAATTGAATTTACCAGCAATTTGCTACTGTCGAGTTTTCTTGTGTTTTTGAGTTTACGATTGGCGATTCCCCTTTATTATGCCATCATAATATATTTTGGCTCAAAAATCTTTGATATTATGAGTAAAATCAGATATTCCATTTTAAAGGAATAACTGTTTACATAAGGGTGAATTATCTATATAATGGATTTAATGAATAGGATTAGGATAAGGAGGAGCTATGTTCGATATAGAAGAAAGAAATGACCTATATAATTTTACTAAAATAAAAGTTGTAGGTGTTGGTGGTGGTGGTAATAATGCAATAAACCGTATGATTGAAGCAGATCTTCAAGGTGTTGATTTTATTGCAGTTAATACGGATAAACAAGATCTAGCCTTAGTTCATAGTGAAATAAAACTACAAATTGGGGAAAAGATTACCAAGGGCTTAGGTTCTGGTAGTAAGCCCGAAGTTGGTGAAAGAGCTGCTGAAGAAAGCCGTGATGAAATTCGAAAGTCCATTGAAGGGGCAGATATGGTTTTTGTCACTTGTGGTATGGGCGGTGGAACCGGTACAGGAGCATCTCCAGTTATCGCTGAAATATCCAGAGAAATGGGAGCCCTTACAGTGGGTGTTGTAACAAAGCCTTTTGGATTTGAGGGCCGAAAAAGAATGGCTCAGGCAGAAGCGGGGATAGAATTACTTAAAGAAAAAGTAGATACACTAGTAACGATTCCCAATGATAAACTTCTTGAGATTGTTGATAAAAAAACTTCTCTTATGGATTCATTAAGGGTCGCAGATGATGTTTTGCGCCAAGGTGTTCAAGGCATTTCTGATCTTATTGTCAGCCCAGGACTTATTTCACTCGACTTTGCTGATGTTACAACCATTATGAAAAACAAGGGCATGGCCCATATGGGTATCGGTATTGGCAAAGGCGAATCAAGAGCTTCTGATGCAGCAAAACAAGCTGTCTTTAGTCCGCTTCTAGAAACAACTATTGAAGGTGCAACAGGTATACTAGTTAACGTAACTGGTAATTCAACTGTTGGTCTTCATGAAACAGCAGAAGCCCTAAATCTAATAACTGAACTTGCTAATCCTGAAGCTGAGATTATTTACGGAACATCTATCAATGACAATATGAGTGATGAAATAAAGATTACTGTTATTGCCACTGGCTTTAATACAAAACCTCAAAAAAGATTTACTCCTCGTACAGCAAATGTCCAAAGAGATGATGAATACCACTCTCTTAGGGATATGAAGAAATCAATGGAAGAGAATCAAGAAGAAGTAGTTGTGCCCCAAAAAGAAGTTATCGAATTAGACGAATGGGATAAGGACGACTTTCGTGATTTGCCTAGCTTTTTGAAAAACAGAAGATAGACCCTTTGGCCTTTCTTCTTTGGAGGAAATAATGAAGTGCCCTTATTGTGGCTTCGATGTGTCTAGGGTAATAGATTCTAGACCAACAGAAGAAAATAACTCCATCCGTCGTAGAAGAGAGTGTGCTGAGTGCAACTCTCGTTTTACGACCTATGAACGTATTGAAGAAATTAATTTAATTGTAGTTAAGCGTGACGAAAATCGAGAAGCTTTTAATCGAGACAAGATTATCAATGGTATAATACGTGCCTGTGAGAAGCGACCAGTAACCTCTAAAGATATTGAAGAGTTAGCCCTGCGCGTAGAAACACAACTTTCTAACCTATTGAAAAAAGAAATAACTTCTGAAGAAATAGGAGAGATGGTTATGGAAGAATTAAAAGCTTTAGATGAAGTTGCATATGTCCGCTTTGCATCAGTCTATAAATCCTTTAGTGATATTGATACTTTTCTTGATGAATTAGGGAAGATGTTAGTGGAACGCAAAAAATGATTTTTCCCATTGTAGCAATTGAAGAGGGAAGTATAGCCGCGCAAATGGGTATTAAACCTGGGAGTTTTTTAATTGAGATTAATGGTAAAGAGATAGAGGATAGACTAGACTATCTCTTTTTAACGACCCAAGATTATCTCACCGTTTTGATTGAAGAAGACGGTGAAGAAGTTCTCTTAGAAATTGAAAAAGATGATGATGAAGATTTGGGATTTATTTTTGAACATCCTTTAATGGATGAAGCTAGGCGTTGCCATAATAACTGTGTTTTTTGTTTTATTGATCAATTGCCTAAGGGACTGCGAAGTTCTTTGTATTTTAAAGATGATGACTCCAGACTTTCTTTTATGCAGGGGAACTTTGTTACTTTAACCAACGTTGGCCAAGACCAATTAAGTAGGATCGTTGATTATGGCATCCATCCCATTAATATCTCTATTCACAGTCTTGATCCAGAGATTCGAGTTAAAATGATGGGAAGTCCTAAGGCCCAAGATATCAAAAAACAATTGGACTATTTATATGCAAATAAGGTGAAAATGAATGGTCAAATTGTGCTTGTTCCTAATTTCAATGATGGGGCTTCTCTTTATAAGACCCTTGATGGACTCTTAGAATATATTCCCCATCTGTCTAGTGTGGCTATTGTACCTGTGGGCTTAAGCGATCATAGACAGGGTCTTACTGAGTTAAGAAACTTCACTTCTGAGGAAGCGGGTGAAATAATTGAAAAAATTACACTCCTACAGAAAAAGAATATAAATAAGTATGGGACACGCTTTGTATTTTTAGCAGACGAGTTTTATCTTTTAGCTGGTAAAGAATTACCGCCAGCTCAAGAGTATGAGGGGTATGTACAGATAGAAAATGGAGTGGGTCTTGTAAGGCAATTTATAGATGAACTCCATAGGCAAATGAAAGATATAACACTCTTTCCCGATAAAAGAATTAGCATTGTAACTGGTAAACTCTTTGGACCAGTCTTAGAAAAAGAATTATATAGTTACACTTTAAAGGGATTAAATATTAGTGTACAGGAAATCGAGAACAATTTTTTCGGAGAAAAAATTACTGTAAGTGGACTATTAAGCTACAAAGATTTAAAAGAGCAGATTAGTCTTGAGAAGGTAGATGTTCTTCTTTTACCCTCTTCTATGTTAAACTATGATGATAAGAGCTTGGATGATATTTCTAAAAAAGACATTGTAGATGCTTTTACTTGTGATGTTTTTTTTATTGAACCTGAAGCCAAGGCTTTAATTGATAAAATAAAGGAGGTTTCCCATGGCACCAGTAGTAGCCATTGTCGGCAGACCTAATGTTGGAAAAAGTACTTTTTTTAATAAAATGGTGGGATCAAGAATATCCATTGAAGAAGATACCCCCGGAGTAACTAGAGATCGGGTTTATGGTAAAGCCAAATGGCTTGAACAAAGCTTTACTTTGATTGATACTGGAGGTCTTGATCCAAAAAGTGATGACCTTCTTCTTAGTGAAATACGAAATCAAGCAGAAATAGCTATAGAAGTAGCTGATGTGATTGTTTTTATGGTGGATGCCAGAGATGGATTAACCCATGATGATAAAGAAATTGCTCTAATTCTTCGCCGGACACGCAAACCAGTACTCTTGGTTGTCAATAAAATAGATAATTTTAAAGATGAACATCTAACCTATGAATTTTATGAGCTAGGATTTTCTACTATTGGAATCAGCAGTGTTAATATTCTAAATTTCGGAGATTTGCTAGATCAAATCTTGGAACTTTTACCCGAAGAAAAGCAAAGCGATGACGATGATAAAACAATAAAAATGGCCATTGTTGGTAAACCCAATGTTGGTAAATCGTCCTTGGTTAATGCAATCTTAGGAGAAAACCGAGTTATTATATCTGACATTCCTGGAACTACTAGAGAGGCCATAGAAACAAGCTTTGAAAAAGACGGCGTAAAATATCTTCTTACAGATACAGCAGGTATTAGACGAAAAAAGAAGATTAATGAAGATATTGAACACTACTCAGTATTACGAAGTTTTAGCGCAATTGAGCGGAGTGATATTACTCTTTTAATGGTAGATGCACAAGAAGGATTTACTGAGCAGGATAAGAAGATTATTGGATTTGCTCATAATGAGGGCAAGGCAGTTATAGTTCTTGTTAACAAATGGGATCTAGTAGAAAAAGACAATAAAAGTTATAAGCAGTGGAAGAATAAGTTTTATGCGGAATTTCCCTTTTTAAGATATGCTCCGATTGAACTTATTTCTGTAACTGAAAAAGAAAGGTTACATCGAATTCTTCCTATGGTACGTGATGTTTATGAAAATTCTCAAAGAAGGATAACTACTGGACAATTAAATGAACTCTTAAATGAAGTAGTTCTTCTTCATCCTATGCCTCAGGATAAAGGCAAGAGCCTTAAGATATATTACGCTACTCAAAGTCAGGTATCACCCCCTACTTTTGTTCTTTTTATTAATCATGAAAAGCTTATGCATTTTTCCTACTTGCGCTATCTTGAAAATAGAATACGAGAAAGTTTTGATTTTGAAGGAACGCCTATTCGCTTTGTTCTTAAAGAAAAACGAAAAGAATTATGATTATTGCAATTTTAGGTGGTGGTAGTTGGGGGACTGCTATGGCAGTTCACTTAAGCCTTATAGGCCACGAAGTTAGACTTTATGTACGTGATGAAAAAAAAGCCCTAAAAATTAAGAGTCAAAGAAAAAACTCGGAATATTTGAGTGGAATTATCTTGCCTGAGAATATTATGGTAGATTCTTCTCTGGAAAGTGTTCTTACTGGGGTAGAGCTTGTAATAGGAGCAATTCCAGCCCAAGCCATGGAAAGTTTCTATCAAGAACATCCCAAGCTTTTAGCAAATTTTCCTTTTGTTAATCTAAGCAAGGGAATTACAAGGGATAAGCTAGAGACAATGGAGCAACTTTACAGAGGATATTACCCTCAAGGTAATTATGCAACTCTTAGTGGTCCCTCACATGCCGAAGAGGTGGCAAGAAATGTACCTACTGCCCTTGTAGTTGCTGGTGAGGATGAAAACTTGTTAAAGCTTATACAAAAAGCTTTTAGCAACGAATTTCTTAGAGTTTATCGCACAGATGATACTCTAGGTGTTGAACTCTCTGGGGCCTTCAAAAATGTAATAGCTTTAGTCGTTGGAATGGCAAGTGGATGTGGCTTTGGAGACAACACTATAGCTGCACTGATGACTCGAGGGATGGCGGAAATCATGCGCCTAGGACTGGCTATGGGAGCAAGGCAAGAGACCTTCTTGGGCCTTAGCGGCTTTGGAGATCTTATTGTAACTTGTACTAGCGACTTTTCTCGTAACCGCAAGGCGGGAAAGCTTTTAGCCCAAGGCTATAATGAAGAAGAAGTTAAAGAAGAAGTTGGGATGGTTATCGAAGGTCTTTCCACTCTAAGGAGTGTTATACTTCTTTCGAGAAAGTATGGTCAGTCCATGCCTATAGCCGAAACTTTGGAGAGGGTTCTTTTAGCAAATCTCCCAATTGATCAAGCGATGAGAAAATTAATGACGAGGGATTATAAAGAAGAAATATGAGAAATAAAATACTAAGTACACTTGTTATTACATCAATAATTGTTGTTTTATTGGCTTTTTTCCTCAATACTTTAGGTATTTTTGAACAAAATGTCAAAACATACCCAGCTACCATGGAAAAACTTAAGGTGGAGTTGGAGAAGGAAGCCTTTGTTTTTCGTGATGAAATAATCATTGGCGCTCTTGAAGATGGAATACTTGAATACTATGTAGAAGAAGGAGAAAGAGTTTTTGCTGGCCAACCCCTAGCAAGACTGACACCCTCGGAACTTCTAGAAGAACTGGATAGTGAGGGGAATAAAGTGCCCCACACCTTTGAAGCTCCTGAGGATCTAATGATTAATATTGAGGGAATACGTTCGAATATACGAAGCCTAGAAGATGAGTTATCTTATTTAGTTAGTCAAAACAAATACGATGAAATTGAAGATGTGCAGGAACGACTAAGCTCTCTTTATCTGATTCAGTCTGCTTTTAAAGATGGTAAGGAATTAAATATCAGCCAACCTATAACTAGATCAAGCTATCAAAACGGTCAACACATTTATTATGCTTCACAACCAGGCCTTGTTGGTTTAACGACTTCTAGCTATGATCAGTTTTTAAACCTTGATAATATTCATCTTATAAATTATAGTAGACTAGAAGATATCCCTGAATCTGATGTTTTAACTAAGGCCTATAAAGGGCAGGGGTTTTTGAGAATTGTTGATAATAAAGAAAGTTTTATTGTTGCTGAACTAAGTGAAGCGGAACTTTCCTTTTTTCAAGAGGGAAGGCTATCTACAATTTTGATCGATGGAGCTCGCATTAGTGCAGAAAACTATCAAATATTAAGAACAGAACAACAAACGGTTATCGTATTTCGTATATTTGAAGACTATCCTGCTATGACCTCTCACAGAAATATGAAGGTAATGATTATCCCCGAGGAAACTGAAGGTATACTTGTCAAAACGAAATCAATTTTCGAACAAGATGGTCAGCCTGGGGTTTATATCTTAAAAAATAATGGAAGCAAAGTATTTTTACCTATTAAGATTAAGGGTAAAGTTGGAGATGAAGTCGTTATATACAGTGACTATTTCACCTTAAAACGTGGTGAGAGCACCAACGAAAGCATCGAAACAGTAAATTTATACGACGAGATAGTAGAGGAGCCCTGATAATGAAACAACGATTAGAAGCCATTTTTCAAGAATTAGAAACCAAGGGAAAAAAATTAGGCAGAGATATTAGCCTCGTAGCGGTGACTAAATTTTATGATATAGAAAAAATCGAAGAATCTATTAATTATGGGGTTAAGGTAATTGCTGAGAATAGAGCTCAAGACTTTCTTACAAAAGCTGAACTTTTAGATGGAAAAGTTAAGATGCATTTTATTGGACATCTTCAAAGAAATAAAGTGCGAATTGTTTTACCCTATGCTGATCTAATTCACTCTGTTGATTCACTAAGACTTATAAAAGAAATCGACAAACAGGCCAAACGCCTTGATAAAACACAAGATATTCTTCTTCAAGTAAATATTGCTAAAGAAGAACAAAAATATGGGTTTATGAAAGATGAGCTTGAAAAAGCACTTGAACTAGTAGAAAAAACAACAAATATTAGAGTTGTTGGCATGATGATGATGGCTCCTTTTGCAGAAAATCCAGAAGAAGTTAGAGTTTTTTTCAAAGAAATGTCGGAACTCTTTGACCTTTACAAAGAAACACATTATAATAATGTGCATATGGATATTCTTTCAATGGGTATGTCCGGTGATTATGAGGTCGCAATAGAAGAGGGAAGTAATATGGTCCGTATTGGATCTGCGATCTATAAAGAGGAGGAGTAATGGATAGTTTTGGAAATAAAGTTAAATATTTTTTTGGATTAGAAGGCGATGACGAACAAGAATTCCACGAAGAGGTTGACTCTAGCCCTAGGGATGAACTTGAACGTGGAACAAAAGAAGAAAGACCTTCTGCCAGAGAAAGCCAACGGTCATATCGTGAGGGAAGAGAAACAGCTGCTAGTCGCCTAATTGAACGTCCTGTGGAGAATAAACTTGTTATATGCAAGTACACACCACTTGATCATAGAGAAACAATGTCGATGATTGATGATGCTCGCTCAGGTCGGCCTGTTATTATCAACTTTCAAGAAACCGAAGACTTTGTAGCAGCGAAGATTATTAATATTTGTGAAGGAGCTGCTTATGCTCTTGATGCTGATATAATGAAAATAGCAAGTGATATTTTTATAATCGTACCCAAAGGAGTTGATGTGAGAAATCATCTGCCATCAAAACCGGAAGCAGTGGAAGAAGATAACGATGAACTTGATCGTGGGTAGTTTCTTACTTCGTCTAATTCGTGCCTTGGAATTTCTTCTTTTTGTCAGGGCAATTAGTTCTTGGTTTATTAGAAATCCTGCTAATCCTATTTACCAGATACTTGTTATGCTTACCGAGCCTTTTTTAAGTCCGATACGAAGTGCTCTAAGTAAGATGCAGTCGGGTGGGTTTATTGATTTTTCAATTTTAGTAGGTTATTTATTACTAGAGATTCTGTCCTGGCTTGTTGTTCAATCCATGATAGCTTAAAGAAAACACAATTCAGATTCTTCTTTTTTACAGAGAAGTGGCGGTGGTGCAAGCCATGAAAAAGAAATCTGCTATTATCAATTCTTACAATCCTTTCTCAGGCGTTTTACCTTCGTTACAGGTAACCGAAGTGGCCTTTGGCTAATAGGGTGGTACCGCGCATATGCGTCCCTATACCTGGGCTTTTTTTATATTATAGGAGGAATGATGTATCAACCACTAAGTAAAGAAAATAATTTTGACGCAGAAAAGCTGCAACGTGACTATTGGGAAGAGTTAAATCTTTTACAGCGTACTCTAGATCTGCGGGAGGGTAATAAACACTTTGTCTTTTATGAAGGCCCCCCCACAGCCAATGGAAAGCCTGGACTCCATCACGTCTTGGCTAGAACCTTAAAAGACTCTATTTGTCGCTATAAAGTGATGCAGGGCTTTTATGTGCGTAGAAAAGCAGGATGGGATACCCATGGACTTCCCGTGGAAATCGAAGTAGAAAAAAGACTCGGTATTTCTGATAAACAAGAAATCGAAGCCTATGGTATTGCAGAATTTAACCAGCAGTGTCGTGAGTCAGTTTTCGAATACGAAGGATACTGGAGAAGACAATCAGAAGAGATGGGTTATCTCATTGATATGGATAATCCCTATGTTACCTTGGAAAATGATTATATTGAGTCAGTTTGGTGGATTTTAGACCAGTTTTACAAAGAAAACATGATGTATGAAGGTCATAAAATCCTACCTTATTGTGCTAGATGTGGTACAGGTCTTGCTTCTCATGAAGTAGCCCAGGGCTATAAGGAAATAAAACAAGATACTGTTACTGTTGCTTTTAAAAGAAAAGACAAGGATGAATATTTTCTAGTATGGACAACAACACCTTGGACCCTTGCTAGCAACGTACTTTTATCAGTTCACCCAGATGTGAGCTATGCCAGAGTAAAGCAAGGGGACTATGTTTATATTATAGCTGAGAGTTTAATCGCCTCAGTTATGGGAGAAGAAGTAGAAGTAATAGAAACCTTTCCAGGAAAAGATCTGGAATATGTAGAATACGAACAAATTATGCCCTTTATGATTCCTGACAAAAAAGCCTTTTTTGTCACTTTGGCAGATTATGTAACCGTAGAAGATGGGACAGGAATTGTTCATACAGCGCCAGCTTTTGGTGAAGATGACTATAATACCGGTATGGCTTATGATGCTCCAATTATTCAGCCAGTTAATCTTGAAGGCAAATATATCGACACTCCCTGGAAGGGGATGTTTGTTATGGATGCAGACCCAGAAATCATAATCTGGCTTAGAGATCAAGGACTCCTCTATAAAAAACAAAGAATGGAACACAATTATCCCCATTGCTGGCGTTGTGATACACCCTTACTTTATTATGCAACAAGCAGTTGGTATATAAGGATGAGTGATCTTAGAGATGAACTTGTAGCCAATAATAATACGGTCAACTGGTATCCTGATTATATTGGTGAGAAACGTTTTGGTCACTGGCTTGAAAATGTAAAGGATTGGGCCATATCAAGAAGTCGCTACTGGGGAACGCCACTAAACATATGGACATGTGATTGTGGTCATCAAGAGTCCATTGCCAGTGTGGAGGAATTAAAAAAACGCTCTAAAACACCCTTAGAGGATATTGAGCTTCATCGTCCCTATGTAGATGAAATCGTCTTTACTTGCCCAGATTGTGGCAAGGATATGCAGCGAGTCCCTTATGTAATTGATGTTTGGTTTGATTCTGGAAGCATGCCCTTTGCCCAGCTTCATTACCCCTTTGAACATAAGGAAGATTTTCATGAATATTTTCCTGCAGACTTTATTTGTGAGGGGATAGATCAAACTAGAGGATGGTTTTATTCCTTGATGGCCATTTCTACTTTTATCATGAAGCAAAGCCCCTTTAAAAATGTTCTTGTTAACGATATGCTTCTTGATAAAGAGGGCAAAAAAATGAGCAAGTCCAGAGGGAATATTGTAGATTCTTTTAAGCTCTTCCGCGAGCATGGTGCTGATTCAGTGCGTTGGTATCTAAACTTTTCTTCCCCTGCATGGCAACCAACGCGTTTTGACACATCAGGACTTGTAGAAGTGCAAAGTAAATTCTTTGGAACCTTAAAAAATATATACTATCTATTTAGTTTGTATGCTAATTATGATGAGTTAGATGTAGCGAGCTTGGAAGTTCCTTATGAAAAGAGAAGTTTGCTTGATCGCTGGATCCTTGCAAAACTTCACAAACTAATTGACGAAGTTACACAGAGTTATGAAGCCTATGATCTAACAAAGGTTACGCGCAGTATTCAGCAC
>DASRNA010000198.1:0-8266 GCA_035647655.1 Clostridia bacterium
GCTCTTATTTATTCAGTGATACAAACAGCCATAGCAAATGGGCTAAAGCCTTACCACTATCTGAACTACATCTTTGAAGAGATTCAGTTAAATGAAAAGTTGCAGGTGGTGGACCTTCTTCCCTGGTCAGACAAGATACCACAGCAGTGTAAGAAATAAATAAAGACGATAAAAACATCCAGCATGGTCATAGGCCTATAGACCAGCTGGATGTTTTTCTGAGGGGTGCGCCCTTGGCTTGACGCTTACTTTTTAAAGGATAAATCTACTCGCTTTACTTTGCAACAGAGGCAGCAGTGTTTACCGCTTCCCAGGTCAAAGCAAAGGGTGGGGAATAAGCAAAGTCATAGTATTCTAAGTCCTTAGTTGTAAGACCAGAGTGAATTGCTGTAGTAAAAGGAAGCAGGCGTAGGACAGCGTCCCTTTCTCCAAAAATTCTAGCCCCAAGAATCTTAAAGCTTTTATTCTCATAAATGATCCTAAAATTCACTCCACTGGAATCTGTCATAAAACCAGGCCTATTTAGAACCTTGGATTCTGCTATAGCGTAATCATATCCAAGTTCTTTGGCCTGTTCTTCTGTTAGGCCAGTAGTGCCAAATTCTAACTTGCCTACCTTGACTGAGCTGCTACTAATTGATTCATAGGGACCAAAGAGCTCCTTTTTGTTTCTAGATAGGTTGATTCCTATTTGCCTGCCTATTTTATTGGCACTGGTTGCCAGGGGGATATAGGGATCTTTTAAAAACTTATGAGGAACAGTGGCACAATCTCCCACGCTCCATACATTTTCTATGGATGTACGACCATACTTATCAATAATAATAGCGCCATTTTTGAGTTTTTTCAGTCTTTTATCTGTAAAAACTCCTGTATTGGGTCGAAATCCTATGGCCAAAATCACAGCATCCACCTTATCTTGTCGATTGCTTGTGATTATTTCCTTTACTTGCCCATTTTCTACCACTACATCTGTTAGCCTCTCAGAAAAATAAATAGCAAGACCCAGCCGCCTTAATTCCTTTTCTACCGCTTCTCCCGCACTCTTATCGTAGACCTTATTTAGGAGCTGATCTCGTGAGTGGTAGAGGCTTAGATCTAAGTGTTTATGCTTGGAAAGCTGCTCAGCTACTTCAACACCGATAAATCCACCACCTACAATAGCAACCCTTTTATATTTATCCAGATTGTTTTTTAGCTCTTTAACGATATAGGGTTTGGTTATGGTATAGACATTTTTAGAATCTATCCCCTTAATATTTGGACTAAAGGACTTTGCCCCTGTTGATATAACCAACTGATCATAGTCAAAGACCTTTTCTTCCTCCGTATTTAGATCCCTGGCATAGACTTGCTTCTTATCAAAATCCACAGAATGCACCTTGTGCTTTTGCAACAAGTTGATATTGTTTTTCTTTGTATCCTTTATAGTCCTTGAAAATAACTTCTTGTCAATATTATTAAATATATCACCGATATAATAGGGTAACCCTCACGCGCCAAAGGAGATGTAATCTTCTTGTTCTAGTACTGTGATATCCAGCTTGGGGTTTTCACGTATTGCCTTAAAGGCAGTACTCATACCCCCTGCGACTCCACCAATAATAACTACTTTCATTTCATCACCTCTCTAATTATTTGTCTACTACCTTCTATTTACCCTACTAGTGAAAGCTTAACCTTGCAGGGGAATTATTATGGACTGGCAAGCTAATAAGGAGACCTCTCTATAAAGTTTATGGAGGGACCCCTTTTTCCAACAGGTCTTACTAAGCGAATATTACAAATGGGGAATAAAAAGCAAAAGAGCTAGGAGGATTAAGGCAAATAGGGGAGTGCAGGCTTCATTTAGGCTTATTATATAAAGTGACTGTCTGAAAATTAGACCATAAGGAATTATTCGTGTAGATAATAGGGCTCTGGGTAAATAGACTATAAGGCCTACATTCTTAAAGATGAATTAGAAAGGAGACTTCCTAATGGATAAAAAAAGCAAAAACTCCAATCATAAAAACCATCATGAGATGATGATAAGGGATTTCAAGAAGAGATTTTTTATATCACTTATTGTCACATTTCCTATCCTTATTCTTTCCCCCATGGTCCAAGAGTGGACAAATATCAAGCTAGTTTTTTTAGGGAGCAATTATCTGCTATTTGCCTTGGCCACATTTATATATTTTTATGGAGGATGGCCATTTCTAAAAGGGCTAATAGAGGAGTTGAGGGAAAAAAATCCTGGTATGATGACTCTTATTGCAATGGCAATTACGGTAGCCTATTTATATAGTACTGCTACCGTTTTTGGGCTTGAAGGAAAGGATTTTTTCTGGGAACTTGCTACCCTGATAGACATTATGCTTTTGGGCCACTGGATTGAAATGAGGGCGGTCTTAAGTGCATCTGCTGCCTTAAGTAAATTGGCTGAACTTATGCCAAATACAGCTCATTTAATCAAAGAAGGCGAGATAGTAGAGGTGGATATAAGTGAATTAAATTCTAAGGACAGAATACTGATAAAGCCAGGAGAAAAAATCCCGGCTGATGGGATGGTAGTTAAGGGAACAAGTCATATAAATGAATCCATGCTAACGGGAGAATCAATACCTGTAGAGAAAAAGCAAGCAGATAAAGTAATAGGGGGATCTATTAACGGAGATGGGTCCTTAGAAGTAAGAATAGAAAACATTGGCGAAGACTCCTATTTATCAAAGGTTATAGATATGGTTGAAAAAGCACAGACATCCAAATCTAGAACCCAGAACCTAGCAGATAGGGCTGCTTTTTGGTTGACTATAATAGCCCTAACAGTGGGTTTTACAACCCTTTTTGTATGGTATGCAATAACTAAGGATTTGGCATACTCCATAGCAAGAATGGCAACAGTAATGGTTATTACATGTCCCCATGCACTGGGGCTTGCAACCCCACTTGTGGTAGCAAGTTCAACAGCCCAATCAGCCAAAAATGGCTTGCTTATAAGAAATAGAACGCAATTTGAAAAGGCAAGAAAGATTGACACCCTTGTCTTTGATAAAACAGGAACACTAACCCATGGAGAGTTCGCGGTAAATTTTATAGAAATATTTGATGATAACTACACTGAGGATCGAGTCATAGAATATGCAGCGACACTAGAAAGCAATTCTGAGCATCCAATTGCAAGAGGAATAATAAAAAAGCAAGAAGAAATGAGTCTAAATACTCTGGACATGACCAACTTCCAAGCTATTAAAGGAAAGGGTGTAGAAGGAAGGATTGGTGACAGGGATGTAATGGTTGTAAGTCCCGGTTATTTAAGAGAAAGAAAGATTAGCATACCCAGGGACCTGCCCCAGCATGGGGTATCAACGGATGTGTTTTTAATTATTGATAATAAATTAATCGCAGCCATAGGCCTCTCGGATAGAATCAGGAAACAGTCATATAAGGCAATAAAAGCCTTAAAAGAAGAAGGAATTAAAACATGGATGCTAACTGGTGACAATGAAAAAACTGCCAAACAAGTATCGCAAGAACTGGGCCTAGATGGATACTTTGCAGAAGTATTACCAGAAGAAAAACAAAAAAAGATAAAAGAACTCCAAGCAGAAGGAAATTTTGTCGCAATGACTGGAGATGGAGTAAATGACGCCCCAGCACTGGCCCAGGCTGATGTTGGTATAGCAATCGGTTCCGGTACGGATGTTGCAGCGGAGACGGCGGATATTATACTTGTAAATTCCAATCCAGAAGATGTGGTATCTTTAATCGCCTTTGCCAAGGCCACCTATAGAAAAATGATACAAAACCTCATCTGGGCAACGGGATACAATCTAATAGCAATCCCACTGGCAGCGGGGGTTTTATCATCGGTAGGAATTATTATCTCTCCGGCCTTTGGAGCCATTCTTATGTCTCTAAGCACAATTATAGTAGCGATCAATGCAAAACTTCTTAAATTAGAAAAAAGTAGTTAAATCTTTTCTTAGAAAAGTTTCAGATTGACACCATAAAAAGGGCTTAATTGATAGGGGGGTGCAGTAAGACTCAAGGGGACTTAGGTTGATATGTAAATTAAAGGGTAAAAAAGCTCTATAGGGCAAATCTCTTGACTTAAATCAAGAAAATAAGCTTGTAAGACTAAAAGAAACAGTCATTTATAGAGAAGTTTAAATAAACAGAAGAAAAAGCAAATGGGAGGAAAAGATGAGAAAAAATAAAGGATATTTACTAGCCTTGCTTGTGTTACTTCTAGTACTAGCCAGTTGTAGCCCAGCTAGTGATACAAATAATAAGGACACAATAAATCCAGAGGACCCACTAGTACTTGGCTCCTTTGTTGATACAGAGGGTGGAATTCTTGGCAATATAGTACTTTTGACCCTGGAAGAGAATAATTATATGCTTACAGATAAAGTGCAATTTGGGACCCCTGATGTTCATAGAAATGCACTACTAGAGGGTGAGCTAGATATTGGAATTGACTATACAGGCAATGGACAATATTATTCGGAGGGATTTGACGAAGAAATTTGGGGCGATGCAGAGGCAGGCTATCAGTTTATAAAGACCTATGATAAAGAAAACAATCAATTAATCTGGCTACAAGCTGCAAAGGCTAATAATACTGAAATGTTGGCAGTAAAAAAAGACTTTGCTGAGGCCAACAATCTAGAATCACTCGAAGATTTTGCCGAGTATGTTAATAAGGGGGGAGAGGTGAAATTTATCACCAGTCAGCTCTTTGCAGAAAAAAATATGGGCCTGCTGGGGATGGAAGAGGCTTATGGATTTAAGCTCCAGGCAGATCAACTGATTATGCTTCCCCATGGAAATACAGCAGAAACAATCAGTGCCCTGGCAAATGGAACGGATGGTGTTAATGTGGCCCTGGTTTATGGCACCGATGGTTCACTAGCAGACCTGGATTTACTGGTACTAAAAGACCCACTTTCTATTCCTCCTGTCTTTGAACCTTCTGTAATCATCAGAGCAGAGATAGTAGAAAAATATCCAGAGATAAAAGATATAATTGAG
Organism: Clostridia bacterium; assembly: GCA_035647655.1. Classification (GTDB taxonomy): domain Bacteria; phylum Bacillota; class Clostridia; order Peptostreptococcales; family Acidaminobacteraceae; genus DTU036. Next base: position 5,020 of record DASRNA010000198.1, read on the forward strand.
GATGTATTTAAAAGCTTGGATCTTGAAAAACTCCAAGGCATGAATAAAAAAGTAATTGTGGACGGCTTATCACCAAAGGATGTTGCAAAAGAACATCTAATAGAGGAAGGCTTTTTAGACTAGTTTTCTCAAAAGGTAGGTAAATGAGTAGAATAAAAGACAAAACATTGCTGCTGCTATCCTCCATAGGAGCGGCAGCCTTTGTTTTTATGAATTTACTAGAACATAAACCCAATAGAATCGCTCAAGGCATAAGATACTCTTCTTATGAGTTTTTTGGCAAGTTAAGCATGGTCCTTTTTCTTTTATGGCTTATACTAATTGCCTTATCTTTCTATGAAAAAAAACACAAGGATAAGATTGTTTTTATCCTTACCTCTGCTTTACTTCTAGGTTTACTTTGGGGTTTGCAGTTAAAAACGGGGGAATATATTGATGGGCAAGCAGCAGCAAGGATAAGCCTTTCTGCTGGCTTTTATATTCAAATTTTTTCCATATATATGCTCTTTTCCACTTATACTCCTAGGATTAAAAAGCATAACTATATCAAGTGGCTGGTATTTGCAGGTATATTTGCATTTATAAGTTATTTTTTGCTTAGGGGTGCCTTTGATGATTTATCATTAATCAAAGAATACAATATTAAAAGAATCCAGTTTAAGGACAATTTGAGAATTCACGCCATGTTAACCTTGGCTTCTGTTATAACAGGTGCCATGATTGCTGTTCCCTTGGGATTTTTAGCCTATGCAAATAAAAAGTTTGAAAATAAAATCATGGTCCCCCTTAGTATAATCCAAACCATCCCAAGTCTTTCTTTGTTTGGCATCCTTTTAGTTCCCCTATCAGGACTTGGCAATCTAGCCTTTTTTAATGCAATAGGAGTAAGTGGAATTGGATGGGCCCCTGCTTATATTGCACTGACCCTTTATACCCTCCTGCCCATAGGAAGAAATACTTTGACAGGATTTTATTCCGTGGATAAAAACGTAATAGAAGCTGCAAAGGGAATGGGTATGACTAAGAGGCAAATAGTAAAAAAGATTCAATTGCCCCTGGCTTTTCCTGTTATATTTACTGGCATTCGAATTGCCTTTATTCAAACAATAGGCGGAGCAGTATTAGCAGGGCTTGTAGGTGGGGGAGGTATGGGCACCTTTGTATTTTTAGGCCTAGGGGAGGCCTCACCTGACTTAATCCTTCTAGGGGTGCTTCCTATTGTCTTTTTTACTGTAGTGCTCGATTATATTTTGAGGAGCTTTGAAAAAACTATAAAGGGTGTTATATATGATTAAAATAAAAAATGTAACAAAGAAATATGATGATTTTACTGCGGTAAAAGATTTAAGTTTAACAGTAAATCAGTCTGAATTCCTAGTAGTACTGGGTCCTTCAGGTTGTGGCAAATCAACCCTACTTAGACTAATCAATAAAATGATTCCTAGAGATGGTGGGGAGATAGAGGTCAAAGGTAAAAACATAGATGAGATAAAAGGAGAGGAACTAAGAAAGACCATTGGCTATGTTATTCAAAGTATTGGACTATTTCCTCATATGGATGTAAGAAAGAATATTGCTACCGTTCCCCACCTACTAAAGTGGAAGGAAAAAATAATTTCTGCAAGAGTAAATGAAATGCTAAGCTTAGTTGGCTTGGATCCAGAAAAATACAAAAAGAAGAAACCCTCAGAACTTTCCGGAGGAGAAGCGCAGAGGATAGGTGTTGCTAGGGCAATGGCTTCTAATCCTGATATCCTGCTTATGGATGAACCCTTTGGAGCGGTTGACCCAATCAATAGATTGAGACTTCAAAAAGAATTCAGAAAAATCCAAAGAAGACTGAAAAAAACAGTGGTTTTTGTAACCCATGATATCGATGAGGCCCTGCTCTTATCAGATAGGATTTGCATAATGAATGAAGGGGAGATAGTGCAAATTGATACACCTGAGAAAATGGTCCTTTATCCCAAAAATGAATTTGTTAAAGACTTCTTTAAAGGAGAGGGTATTTTGACAATTTTATCGAGAAAACCTGCAGAAGACTATGCCAAGGCTAGCCTATTAGAAGAAGAGCCACTAGATGAAAATGCCAGCTTAAGGGATGCTTTAATAAAGATCCTAAGCACGGGCAAGGATAGAGTCGCTCTTAGAAATGGAAGTATTTCCTGGGATGATATTTTAGAAATAGTTAGAAGTGATATAAATGAAATCAAATAATAAAGGATTAATCCTTGCAGTCTTTTTATCAGTAATACTTGCCCTTATCATTATATACTCAGAGGAGTTTGAAACAGTGCTCTATAAATATTTTAGCACCAAAAGCACAGAGGGCTCTAGAACCCCCCTGCTGGTTTACTTTACCGAGCATATTTGGATGGTTTTATTGTCTAGCCTTATTGCAGTTAGCCTGGGAACTGGTTTGGGGATCTTTGTCACTTCAAGCTATGGCCAAGAGTTTAAAGAACTCTTATTAAAAACAGTAAATTTAGGCCAGGCATTTCCATCTCCAGCCCTGCTGGCCCTGGCAGTTCCAATATTAGGATATGGAATAAAGGGAGCCTTAATAGCCCTAGTGGTATATGCTTTAATGCCCATTGTATATAATGTGGTTATTGGTATAGAGGAAGTTCCAAAAGATATTATAGATGCCGCAAAGGGCATGGGTATGACAGAAGCAGAGATATACACCAAGGTAAAAATACCCCTAGCCTTAAATGTAATCCTAGGTGGAATAAGAACGGCCCTTGTTATAAATATAAGCGCGGCCACTCTAGCAGCTGCTGTTGGAGCAGGTGGGCTGGGAGTCCTGGTTGTAAATGGAGTAAGAACTTTTGATATGGTGCTTATATTAGAAGGGGCCATTCCTGTGAGCCTACTTGCTATCATTGTAGATCTTTTATTTAAAGCCCTAGAAGAAAGACTAATTTGGGACGCCTAAAGCCCTAGGTCTCTTAAGGCCTGCTATAGCCAGAAAACTCCAAAAACACATATCAAGTCATAAGAAAAAAAAGCCCCCCTAAGCTGGAGCTAAGCCCATCTAAGGAGGTCGTTTTTTTACCGCCAAACTAGTTTATTTTAAACTACTGGAATTGTTTGAAAAACTCAGTCATTTTCTCCATTCCAGCTTTTTCAACTTCTGGACTATTGCAATAACCTATTCTAAGGAATCCTTCCACATCAAGGGCGGACCCTGGCACAAGCATAACTCCTGTTTCTTCTAGCAGCTTTTCGCAAAGCTCCACAGAGG
>DASRNA010000199.1:0-2176 GCA_035647655.1 Clostridia bacterium
TAAGGCGAACTGCTACGGGATTAAGGGTCTCTTTTTCCACTACCTTTAAATTGATAAAGGGAGGGTGGTATTGTCCCAGTTTCCGGCCAACATCGCCCCGCTGAACTTCAATATCACTTCCTATTTTTTTGGCCATGGCCAATTCATTTAATAATTCAGGACCATTTTCCATGGTTCCTATAATGACATCCTTTACAGATTTACTCATCTTATACCTCTTCTTTCAGTAGGTTTTCAGCTACTTTATTCCCATACACATAATTTGGTCCAAATCCACAGGTATTGACCCAACCGCCGGCAAAGTGAAGTCCATCTACAAATTCTTCTTGAGGATAGAAAAAGACTGCTGATTTTAGATCCTGTTCAAAGCCGTAGATTGCTCCACCTGGATGTTGCAAATACCTCATATGGGTAAGGGGTGTGGCTACTTCAATTTCTTCAATATGATCCTTGATGCCGGGAAAACGTGTTTCTAGGCGGTCAATAATTTGCTCTGCAATTTCATATTTTTTCTCATAATAATCCTTTGGATCAAGTTGCATAAAGGCTTCGCCATATTTTAGACAACCTGCTGTCATAATACTTGTTCCTTCATCACTAAGAGTTGGATCATCAATGGTATAACAAGTAGCAATGATTGGATCCACAGAAGAATCTAAATGATAGGCATTTTTAAAGTCTTCATTGGGGTTTAGTGAATCATAGATTAGGTTAAATGAATCGGTAAAACCTATTTCTTCAGGTGGGCAATCTAGTCCCATAAAGATGGTAAAGGCACTAATGCCAACAGTATAGCTCTTTAAATAATCCCTAGCCTGCTGGGGTACATCCTCTGCTTTACAAAGGCCTGCATAGGTTTCAATGGGTGAAATGTTTGAGATAATATGACTAGCATAGTAGCTATTGCCCTCCTCATCAATGACACCCCTGGCTTGATTGTTTTCAATTATGATTTCTTTAATTCCGTTATTAAAAAAGATTTGACCCCCATATTTTCGAATAGTTTCACAAAGGCCCTGAGAAATCATTTGAGAACCACCCTTTAAGTAGTAGGGATTATCTATTGTATATAGATACATACAGCGTGAAAGGATGGAGAAGGGAAAACGCTCCAGGGGCATACCCATAAAGCACCAGTAGGCACTCACACACAGTTGTAGTTCCTTGCTCTCAAAGAACTCATCTAGGACATCTTGGCTGCTACGGGCAGCATATTTTTGTAGGGTTGGATATTTTTTGGGAAAGCCAAACTTTAAAACTAGTTTTTTGAGTTCACTTGCCTCAGGACTGCTATTTTCGCTTTGCCCTAAAAAGTCACCCAGTTCTTCATTAAATCTCCAGACCATATCAAGGTATTCTTTGATCTTGTCTTTTTCAAGGGGAAACTCACTTTGAAGTAGCTCACACATCTGGTCTTTATCACTGGGTAAGGCAACCCCTCTTCCCCCTGGTAGATTGATTTTGTATAAACTATCAATCTTTATCCAGTCTATCTTATCTTCTACTTCCCATTTTCTAAGTAGTTTTCTTACGGGCCCTGGATTGTCTGCGGTATTCATTGAGTTTAACTGGTGAAGGGCTACCTCAAATTCAAAGCGCCCTCTTCTAAAGGTAGTACCACAACCTCCAGGTATATTGTGTTTTTCAAACAAGGCAACCTTTTTGCCTGCTTGGGTTAGTGTGGCAGCAGATGCAAGTCCTGCATTACCTGCCCCAATAATAATGTAATCGTAATTTGACATTTAAAACTCCTTTCTTTCTTAATTTGCCAAAGTATGCAATAAAGCAATAGGCAATAAGTACCAAGTTGACAATCATCAAAATCAATTGCACTTGCTTTGTTTAACTTTAGTGATAAAGCGACTTAGTTTTTCCTTTTCCCATTTCTTTTCCAAAATATCTTTATTTGCGATTTGAATGAGCGTGCCTATTGTAAGTGAATTGACCCGAAGGAATAAGCAAATCCCTGGACCTTAAAGAGTGGCCTCGTTGGGTAATGCAGGCTAAATATAAACCACTATAGGGGCCCCTTGTATCGGCCTTGCAAACTACCTCTAAGCCAAGGACAAGAAAAGCTCTTCTTTAGCTATTTTAAAATATCTGTTCCAGTGAGGCTTTAATAAGACTTCACTTTGGTTTAACCAGTTTGTTATTTTTTTATTACACTATGATTCTA
>DASRNA010000200.1:0-2928 GCA_035647655.1 Clostridia bacterium
TTTTAGGCCTTTATGGGGGTAAGGGCAAGCCTGAGGAAGAGAAGAACCCTAAACTAAATGAGGCTATAAGGGAGTACATAGACTGGTTTAAAGAAAGCCAAGGTAGTCTTGAATGCATGAAGATTTTAGGGCAGGAAACCTTTGAGGCGATGCGGCGGGGGGTCTACCCGGTGAATTGCGGCAATATAATGTCTGCCGGTTATAGGAAATTAAGAGAAATCATTGCTGAGTATGATTTTACTATAAGGGGATCAAATGACTGACAAGAGATTAGTGACTGAGTCCCTTTGTCCTGTCTGCTTAAAGAGAATAGAGGCGAAAAAAGTTAGAGAGGGTGACCAGGTTTTCATGGTTAAGACCTGTCCCGAGCATGGTGATTTTAAAACCATTATCTGGCGAGATGATCCAAATTATGGAAGTTGGCGGAGATCCAAAACTCCGGCCTTTCCAGCCAAGGCTTTTACTCAGGTGGACAAGGGATGCCCTTTTGATTGTGGCCTTTGTCCCCGTCATAGACAACATACCTGTACAGCACTCATTGAGGTTACAGAGCGTTGTAATCTGGATTGTAGCTTTTGCTTTGCCGATGCGGGAGGAAACTATGGGCCAGATATGGAGACCATCGGTTTTTATTATGACCGGATTATGGAATCTAGTCAGGGCTGCAATATCCAAATTTCTGGCGGTGAGCCCACCATGAGGGAGGATCTGCCTCGGATTATTAGACTGGGTCATAAAAAGGGTTTTCGATTTATTCAGCTCAATACCAATGGACTTAAGCTTGCCGATTATGATTATGTACTAAAACTTAAAGAAGCTGGGCTGAACTCCGTCTTTTTACAATTTGATGGTCTCGATGATGGAATCTATGAAAAATTAAGGGGAGCTAGGATTCTTGAAAAAAAGCTTAAGGCTATAAATAATCTTTGCAAGGCTGGTATCGGTACTATTCTGGTGGTAACAGTGGTGCCTGGGATTAATGATCACTGCCTTTATGATATAGTCAAATTTGGATCTGAAAATATTCCTGGCGTTAGAGGGGTTCATTTTCAGCCTGTCAGCTATTTTGGTAGGATTCCAAAAATTCCCACAGATGAAGATAGGATAACGTTACCTGAAGTGATGAGTAAGCTCTCAGATCAAAGTGATGGGACGATAGATATTAAAGATTTTAAAGCACCGTGTTGCGAGAATTCATATTGCTCCTTTAATGGAAGCTTTATTGTTCGTGATGACAAACTTGTGGCTATTGGAAACAACAGAAAGAGACCTTCTGAAAAGAGTCTGGAGAAGATTCAAGATGGGGCAGAGGGATCGGCCAAGGCCAAGTCCTTTGTTGAGAAAAATTGGGCCATTCGAGAGCAAAGACAAGATAATGACAAGTATGTCTCTTTTACTAAGTTACTAAATAGGATAGAACACAATCGCTTTGCCATATCTGCCATGGGCTTTATGGATGCCTGGGATTTTGATATGGAGAGAATCAGGGGCTGCTGTATCCATGTTGTTTCCAAAGAAGGTAATATGATTCCTTTTTGTGCCTACAATGTGACCAACATGGAAGGTAAGAGCCTTTATCGATAGCCTCTAGGAGTTTGAAGTGCTTAGTTTTTATGAGAAATGGATTAGGGGGCTGGTGCTGGAAGGTGACCAGCCTTTTAATAGGGATGCCATAGAGGCCTATCAGCTGAAGCAATTAAAAAAGACGCTTTTTTATGTTAAGGATAAAAGCAAATTTTATGCGAATCAGCTTAGGAATCTTGATGTAGAAAGCATTCAAAACTTAGATGATTTTTCAGCCCAAGTGCCTTTTACCTATCCTGAAGATTTAGCTAGAGAATCTTGGAGTTTTCTCTGTCTAGCCCAACATGAGATAGCTAGAATTATAACCATCAGAACTTCGGGTACGAAGGAAGAGAAAAGAATTTTCTTTACAAAGCAAGACCTTGAGAGGACGATAGATTTTTTTCATCATGGGATGGCTTATCTGATTAGACCTGGTCAAAAGGTCTTGGTTTTGATGCCTGGAAATTACTATGGTAGTATCGGCGATCTCCTTAAAAAAGGTCTTGCTAGGCTGGGCTGTGATACTTTGATTATGGGGGCTGGAAAAAATAGTTTAAGTGTTTTAAATACCATAAAGAGAGAGGCTATTGATAGCGTGGTTGGCCTTCCTCAGGAACTTTATCAACTGGCTAGAATTAAAAATAATTTAGCAGAGATGAATGATTTAAAACTAGAGACTATCCTACTAAGTGCAGATTATGTGCCGAGTTCTGTTAAGGAAGTTTTGGAGAAGGCTTTTTGTTGTAAGGTCTTTAATCACTATGGTATGTCTGAGATGGGATATGGCGGGGCTGTGGATTGTGGCTGCCTAGGTGCCTATCATTTAAGAGAAGCCGACCTCTATTTTGAAATTATTGACCCTATTAGTGGTCAAGTTCTTCCTCCAGGGCAGGAAGGTGAAGTTGTTTTTTCAACTCTTAACAGAGAGGCTATGCCCCTCATCCGTTATAGAACTGGCGATAGAGCTAGTTTTATTAAAGGGGGCTGCCCGTGTAGTAAGCTGCTTAAGAAGATGTCCCATGTAAAGGGTAGGTACCAGAATCTTTTGTATATAGATAATCAGCCTTTATCTATGGCTCTTTTAGATGAACTCCTCTTTAGAATGGATAATCTTCTAGATTACAGGGCTAGTCTTAAAGCAGGAAAAATTCTGAGCTTATCACTTAAGGCGGTGGATGAAAATAAACCTCTTGGCATTGAAGAAGTGAGAAGGGCTTTGGAAATGGGGCCTTTTGAAAAGCTTTTAAGAGAGCAAAAATTGATTCTTGAAGTAAATGATGAAGGTCAGTGGGAGTATGTTGAAACGACCATGCAAAAAAGAGTTCTAAAAATTATCGACTAGCCATGAGAATGGTATTTATG
>DASRNA010000201.1:0-6043 GCA_035647655.1 Clostridia bacterium
CTAATAACATTTCATGCTCGTTTATTTTAGTATACCATAGCCAATTATTTGATTTTAAGCAGCCACAACATCTTGTTATTCAGAGAAATAAAAAAACGATAATCAAGTTATACTTGCTACCGCTTTTTAATGGAGGTGGCACCCGGATTTGAACCGGGGAATAGAGGTTTTGCAGACCTCTGCCTTACCACTTGGCTATGCCACCTGTTGGTCTTCTTTTATGGTGATCCATCCGCGACTCGAACGCGGGACTCCCTGATTAAAAGTCAGGTGCTCTACCAACTGAGCTAATGGATCAAATGGTAGCGGCGAGTGGAGTCGAACCACCGACCTTTCGGGTATGAACCGAACGCTCTAACCAACTAAGCTACACCGCCACATTTGTTCAGCTATTATAGAATAGCATCATCAGGAAATACTGTCAAGAGTATTTCAAGGGTCCCTTGGTGGGACCCTATATACTATACTATGAATTGTATCCAAGGTCAAAGGCTTTTAGGTTGATTTCTCTAAACTCTTCCTTTACATATTTGTTAACATAGCTAGGCCAATCTATTTCTTTAAGATCTAGGGCCTTGGCTAAGGCCCCTAGGAGAATAATATTTTGAACCCTAATATTACCTAATTCTATGGCCTTATTTGAAGCATCAAGAAAGTGACAGTCAAAACCCTTTATGAGATGCTTCTTTATTCCTTCTGGATATTTGGTATCACCTGTTAAGATTGGGGCTGAAGGCAGCTTATAATCATTGATAATGGCTTTTCCACCTGGCCTAAGATATTCAGACCACCTTAGAGCCTCCATAAGCTCAAAACTCACAAGAACATCTGCTTCTCCTAAAGAGATCAGCGGCGAGTCAACCTTATCTCCAAAGCGAAGCTGGGTCGTTACAGAGCCTCCTCTTTGGGCCATTCCAATAACTTCACTCATCTTAATATCATAGCCTGCTTCCATAACTGCAGCACCAAGAATCGTACTAGCCAGAAGAATCCCCTGGCCACCAACACCTGCAAATAGGATACTCTTTTTCATTTATACACCTACTCTTTCAATGGCATCAAAGGGACAAGACTGTAGACATACCGTACAACCCACACACATGGTCGGATCAATATAAGCTTTTTTTGCTTCCTTATCAAAGCTAATAGAAGGGCATCCCGTCCTTACACAGTTCTTACATCCCCTACAGTCTTCTACAATCACCCTGCAATGAGGTCTGTCTAGATCAAACTCCTCTAAATCTTGCTGGGAGAACTTCTTAATAGCACAGGGCCAACGGGTAATAATTACACTAGGACCTTGATCATACTCTAGTGCTTCATTTATAGCACTGCGGGTCTCTTCAAGCATAAGAGGATTAACCCTAAGAACTTTCTTCACTCCTAGAGCCCTAACAATCGCCTCTAAGTCTACCTGATTTGCTGGATCTTCTTGGAGAGTATATCCTGTGCCAGGATTTTGTTGATGACCTGTCATGGCGGTTACCCTATTATCCAAGATTACATTTACGGTAGATGAATTATTATAAACCGCATTGAGTAAACTTGTCATTCCAGAGTGAAGAAAGGTCGAGTCTCCAATCACTCCTACCACCTTTTTATCACTTCCAGTTTTTTCCAGCGCTTTTTTGGCGCCATGGCCCATAGAAAGACTCGCTCCCATACATATAACAGAATCTGTTGCATTAAGAGGGGGTGCTCCTCCTAGGGTATAGCAACCAATATCTCCTGTAATAACTACATTTCGTTTTTTTCCTAGTTCATAAAAAAATCCGCGGTGGGGACATCCAGCACAAAGAATAGGTGGACGACCAACAAGAAGTTCGGGATCAGCCTTTATTGTTTCTGCCACTTCTCCCAAGAGTTTTTCTTTAATAATATCAGGATTAAGTTCTCCCATACTAGGAATAAGTTCTTTGCCTATAACACTCAGGCCAGCTGCTTTAATCTGCTCCTCCATAAAGGGTTCCAGTTCCTCAACAACATAGACCTTATCATGGGAAGCTATAAAGCGCTCAATCTTCTTTATGGGCAGGGGAAAACTAAAACCAATCTTTAGTATATCTGCAGAGTCTCCAAATACTTCTTTTACATAGCTATAGCTGACTCCTGCTGTAATAATACCCAGGGTGTTTCCATAGTCCTCTAGCACATTTAAGGGACTGCTTTCACTATAGTCTGCCAGCTTCTGCAGTCTTTCTTCTACCATAGGTCGGCGTATTCTAGCATTGCCTGGATTTGCTATGTATTTAGAGGCTTGACGAGTATAGGCAGTTGGCTCTACTTCCTTGCGAAGTCCTGTTTCAACAAGACCCTTGCTGTGACATACCCTGGTAGTCATACGAATCAGTACTGGGCTGTCATAGCTTTCACTTATTTTATAGGCCTCCCTCATAAAATCTAAACACTCTTGGGGCGTGGAAGGTTCAAGACAGGCAATCTTAGCAAATTTAGCATAATAGCGATTGTCTTGCTCATTTTGTGAAGAGTGACAACCCGGATCATCTGCACTAACAAGTAAAAAACCTCCGGTTATACCCGTATATCCCATGGTCATAAGAGGATCTGCCGCAACATTGACCCCCACATGTTTCATGGCAGCTAGCGCGCGAACTCCTGCCATAGAGGCCCCTAGAGCAGACTCCAGTGCTACCTTTTCATTGGGTGCCCACTCTGCAACAATGTCCTTATGATGGGCCAAGTTTTCAAGAATTTCTGTACTAGGCGTCCCCGGATAGGCTGAAGCGTAGACTACTCCAGCCTCATATACCCCTCGGGCAATGGCCTCATTACCTGTCATAAGTTTTTTCATCTTTCCTCCTTAAGAAATTTTGCAAAAACCTTACCAAGGGCAATGCTATAAAGCTTTGCCTCAAAGCTATCAGCTCGACTAACAAGAACAAGAGGAAGCTTTGCTCCCACTATAAGACCAGCAGATTTTGCTCCCCCAATAAGGGAAAATGATTTTCCAAGAGCATTTCCCGTTTCTATTGTAGGAACAAGAATAAAATCTACTTCTCCTGCAATCTGAGAAGGAAACTTTTTGATTTCTGCTGCTTCTTTACTAAAAATAAGATCTAGGGCTAGAGGACCTTCTACTATAACATCTTCCTCTTTTATTTCATCTTGCAATCGCCTTGCATCCACTGTAGCCTGCATCTTTTCATTAACTTTTTCCTTTGCAGCAAGGCCGGCTACCTTAATTTCTTTGTATCCAAGAGCCCTAAATACTTCGATTCCATTTTGAAAAATAGCTCTTTTTTCTTCATAACTTGGGGATAGATTCATACCTCCATCACTAAGTCCAATTAGCTTTGGATAGGCCTTCATCTCATAAAGCATCATATGGCTAAGTACTTTCCTATCTCTAAGGCCATACTCTTTAGTAAGAAGGGCCTTTAATATAATAGATGTATCAAGAAGTCCTTTCATAAGAAAATCAACTTGGCCCAAAGATGCCTTTTTCATAACCAGCTTGGCCCCTTCTTCATAAGTAGAAGCAGGGATGATTTCCATCTTTTTTGTGCAATTTAGTTCTTTTAGGATCTCTTCTATTTTCTTCTGATCCCCAACAAGAATAGGATTTATCACCTTATCCTCTGTGGCCTGTATTACTGCCTGCAAGATCGCCCTATCTTCTGCTGCCACCACTGCTAAATTTAGTGGCTCCCCCTTGGCTAGGGAATAAATTTCTTCTAAATGCTTCATATTACTCCTTTCTCATATGTTCTAGCCAATGATCTATCAGTTCATCCTCTGGAGCTAGCTTTTTTGCCTTTTGAATTTCCTCAAGGGCTTCTTTTTTACTTCCCAGCTCAAATAAAGAAATGGCGAGATTTAGTCTTAGGTCCGAACTTTCTTCCAGTTTTAGCCCTTCTTCTAGGAGCACTCTGGCTTCCTCTGCTTCCTGTAAAAAGAGATGACAGATGGCTAATTCATTATAAAGATGAATATCGTCTCTTTTTGTCTGCAAAAGACCATAAAAGACCGTTAGAGCTTCTCTGTTTTGTTCTAGCAGGCGCAGGCTAAGGCCATAGTAAAAATGCAGTTCATACCAATTTGGAAAGTCAGCAAGAAGGCTCTTAAAGACCTGCCTTGCCTCTTCAAAGCGTTCCTTGAAAAGAAGTTCTCTTCCTCCAAGATACTCTTTCTTTTTATCAGCTAGGGCCATCATAGAAAAAACCTCATCTCGGATTTCTGTAGGAAGCTCCTTATCAAGGATTTCTCCCCAAGCTTCTAATGCTTTATGATAGCGCTCTTTATTATAATAAAGAAAGCCCTTATGATAACCAACAGGCCAAGAAGGTTTTTCTTTTTCCAGAAGTTCCATGGCCAGTTCAGAGCAGTCAAGGCCTTCTTTGATTAAATCATTGCACCTTTCTGCAGCAAAAAGATACAGCCCTTTTTCTTCTAGATCAAGATGAATCAAACCAAGAGCCATTAGCAGGGCCTTTTTTGGATTCGTTCTTTTTTCATATAAATAGGGAAGTAGAGGTTGGAGTTTTTTAATAAAGGGTTGATAGAGCTCCTTATCCTTAAAGTCTTTATCTGCCCCATAAAGGCTTAAAATGCCCTCAAGAATTTCCTCTGTTCCAAAGTCCATCTCCCCTTCTTTGATTTTTTCTTCCAATTGCTTTGTATAAAGGGGCAGATGTAAGCCCTTTGGTAAAAAAAGATCTCCAAATCTAAGATCTCTTCTTAACTGTAAAAATGAAAGGTCCTCCAGTACATTTTTAAACACTATCTTCTTCCTCCTCTAAATAATTAAAAATATTCTTATCAATTATTTTGTTTCGGTAGAGCTCAAAATAACTTTGCTTTTTACCCCGCATAATCCGTACCTTTTTATCACTAGTAGAAATTGTAAGCTCTCTAATATATTCCTTAGAGGCTCTGAGTCCATCACAGGCAACTGAAGCAGAGCGGTATTTGGCCTTGACAACTTTTAGGTTGACAGTGGACTTAGCAGGAATAACAATCGTGTTTTTAAGGGGGCGGTTGATGCGATTGTCATTGGGTTGCAAGGGTGTAATTTGATAACAAGGAAGATCCCAGTGAATAGCAGCTCCTCCTGCCCAAACTGCATAGCCAGTAGTCCCAACAGGAGTTGAAAAAATCAGTCCATCTCCTGTAAAGTAATTAAAAGGCTTCCCATCTATATAAATATGAGCTTCTAGTAACTTTGGATGATAATGCTTGATTACCGCTTCATTAAATACGTAATTAACAATTTTTTTACCACTAATAGTAGTACTAACCACTTTGAGTAGAGTAAACTCATCCATATTTTTGTTTTTTTCTTTTAGTATTTCCGGAAGCAGATGAATTTCATCGGGCAGAATACCAGGAAGAAATCCTAGGCTACCCGTATTCACCCCAAGAAAAGGGATATTCTCTTTTTCCATAGAACGGATAGCACTAAGCATGGTGCCATCCCCCCCGATTACAACTATTAAGTCTGGATTTTGTTTTGTCAAAATATACCCTTCTTTTCGAAGGAGGTTCATAACTTGGTTTTTAACAGCAATACTTTTTTTTACTCTATTATGAAAGATATAGATTCTTTTAAACATCCTCTTCCTCCTTATATAGGAGCTGTTTATCGTAATCAATTTGATAATAAGTCTCTTTTTTGCTTAGACTTTTTCCATCAAAGTAACTTAAAATTCTCTTTCCCTTAGAAGATTTTCTTCCTGGGAAAAACAAAAAGCGTCGATTTCTTCTCTTTCTTGAATAATCAAGTTCTAGTGTTTCTTTTATCAGGTCTCCGTAGAGATTTCCCAGTATTTCCAATCTGTTTTCTAGTGAGTGGCGAAGATAGATTTGCTCCTTAGGAAAGTGCTTGGCTATATCATAGTAGACATCAAAAGCCCCTTTATTTCTTGAAAGAACTTCCAGTGTGATAGGGATGTCTTCTTTTGGATAAAGATCCATCATGCGCTCAATGGCCTTAAGCAGTTTTAACTCAGAAAAACTAAGCTCCTTGGTTGCAAGAATCTCGTAGGGGGCAAAGGAAGAAGCGATTAGGCCATGGGTTTTTCTT
>DASRNA010000202.1:0-6496 GCA_035647655.1 Clostridia bacterium
GAGCAGACACTGCTAAAGTGAATGAAGAAAATTACTTATCGATTTATAAGGAAAATTTGAGAAAATGAGAAGAAAAGTAGCTTATTTTATCTTAGGTATGGGGGTATTGTTTTTATACTTGATTAAACCAAGATTTAAAAACAAGAAAAAACTCCGAAAGTTTTTAAAGTGGAACTATGCTCACAGGGGACTTCATGGAGGTGATAGGGCAGAAAACACCTTAAGTGCTTTTAAGGCTGCGGTGAATAATGGATATGCCATCGAAATGGATGCAAGAAGCTGTAAAGACAGGGTAGTAATTCATCATGATGAAGATTTAAAGCGTTCAGTTGGAGTAGATATGAGGCTAGATGAACTTGATTTTGCAAGTTTAGGAAATTATTATCTTTTTGGGGGTAAGGAAACAATTCCATCCCTGGAAGAAGCACTTGAAGTTGTTGACTCAAAGGTTCCCATTTTGTTAGAAATAAAGAGTGAAAAAAATCACTTTAAAAATGCCAGTGACGTCCAGGCTATTATGGATAAGTATGAGGGACCATACCTGATAGAGAGTTTTCATCCCTTGGTTCTTTTATGGTATAGACTGCATAGGCCAGAAATTATAAGAGGTCAGTTGTCTGCTGGAAATGTGGAAGAAGGGTTTTTCACTTCTACGGCTATGGCACTTTTGCTCTTTAATATTATTAGTCGTCCGGATTTTATTGCCTATGAAAAAAAAGGTGGTTTATCGCCTTGTCTTCTTTATCTGCTAGGGACACCTAGTTTTGTCCATACCCTTCGGTCCCACAGTGAAAGAAAATGGTATTTCAATGTAAGTATATTTGAAGATTATCTTCCTTAAAAAAAAGAGAGGGCTGCCCTCTCTTTTTACATTTCAAAAGGTTGATTGTGTTTTTGAATATGGACAGTGTAGTCCTTATCAAACACTTCTTTTAGGTCCTGGAGGGAAGAGGCTTCCCCATGTACCAGGAGAATGGTTTTAAGCCCCTGTGCAGAGGAAACAAAGCGCTGGAGGTCTTTACTATCCCCGTGGCCTGAAAGTCCCTTTATTTCGATAATCTTAGCTTGAACTTCTAAATCTGCCTCAAGTATTGTAACTTCTTTTTGGCCTGTAAGGATTTGTCTACCTAGGGTTTCTTCTCCCTGATAACCGACGATAAAAACAGTGGTCTCTTTATCAGGCAGGTACTTTTTGGCATGAACCATAATGGGACCACCCTCCATCATGCCTGAAGCTGAAATTAGAATCTTTGGCCCTTCTATTTTTAATGAAGCCGTTTCTTTTAAATCACGAAGATATAAATTATCGGGCGCAAGATGTTCAAGGGACATTTTGTGTAAATTGTCATATTTATGAAATAAAGTGAGGCCATTTCGCGCAAGCTTTGAATCCACATAAATGGGGATGTCAAAAAAAGAGTGGTTTTCCTCTTCAAGAGCAAGTTTTACAAGAGTGGAAAGAATTTCTTCGGTCCTGCCAATAGAAAAGGCGGGAATTAGAACCGTTTCCTTTTTCTGGATGCATTTTTTCACTTCCTTGTAAAGGCGATTTAAGCCCTCTTTAATAGGAGGGTGAACCCTTGATCCGATTGTGCCCTCAAGTAGGAGGATATCGACCCTACCGAGCTTATAAGGCTGGGGATAGAAGGGACAGTCATATCTACCAAGGTCTCCGCTAAAAGCGATGGTGGCTTCAGGAGTTTTTACCTTAATCCAATGGGCGCCTAAAAAATGTCCAGCAGGATAAAAAGAGAAGGACGTTTGCCCATGGGTTTTCTTACTGCCTTCTTCAATGGGATAAAGAAGAGAAAGGGTATTGTCAACATCTTCCTCACTATAAAGGGGGTGTTTTTGCATTTGTTGAATTTTGGCGCTGTCTCTTAGCATAAGTTCGACAATATCTCTGCTTGCCTGGCTTGTATAGATTGGCCCTGAAAATCCTTTTTGTGTTAAAAGAGGGAGCCGTCCACAGTGGTCTAGGTGGGCATGACTAAGGAGGACAAAATCAAGTTCAGAGGGATCAAAGGGCAAATCCTGTGTATTTTGCGCATCGACCTCCTTTGTTCCTTGAAAGAGTCCGCAGTCAAACAAAAAAGTTTGGGTGGACCTAACCAAGTGGCAAGAACCTGTTACTTGGCCAGCGGCACCGAAAGAATGTATTATCATAGTTACCTCCTTTTAATCTTACTACCCACTTCCAAAGAGGAGCTCTTGTAATTCTTTGAAAACTCCTCTATAATTTACTCACGGAGGTGGATATGAATAAGTTAGAAATTCTTGAAAAACGCAAATCATGTCGCAATTATAAAAACAAAGAGCTTGTGGCTGAGGATAAAAGAAATATACGATCTCTTTTGGAAGCACCTCATCCTTTAGGAAACATTCCTGAGTATGAGTTGGTTTTTGTTGATGATGGTAAGCGCAGCGCAATTAAACTAGAAGGCTTTGCTGGTTATAGTGGTGTTATGATAGAGGCTCCTCATTATATTGCAGTCTTTTCTGAGAGCGATCCAGCTAATGTTCGCAAGACAGCCTATGCAGTAGAAGATATTATTTTACGCATGATTGCTATGGATATTGGTAGTTGCTGGATTACTGTACTTGATTCCTATGCAGCAAAGATTGCTATGGGATGGAAAAACAAGGGAGATCTGATTGCTTTGATTGCACTAGGATATCCACAGGAAGATAATTATTTTAGTAGACTTTTGTCAAATTTGAAGCATCCCTTGACCAATCCTTTAAAGGAGGGCTATGGTGGGCTTAATTTTGAGACCAAGAGCGGTTTACCCCTTCGAGAAGAAACGAGCAGTTTTGTCTATCTAGATCATTGGGGCAATAGTACAGACCACTATGAACTAGAGCGTCGAGGCTTGGACCGAGTCTATAATTATCTAAAATATGCACCAAGCTGGGGCAATAGACAGCCCTGGAAATTTATCGTTGACCATGATGATATAGTACTATGTATTCATAAGAATCCAAAGGTGAGCGAAATTGATGAAAACCTTGATGGAGGAATTGCCATGTACTATTTTGAACTGGCAATGACAGAACATGGGCTTAGGGGAAAATGGGATTTTGATGCTTTGGATAAAGACTATGGTATCCCCCAAGACTATTGGACAGCAGGAAGGTTTAAACTATAAGGGGTTTTATGCGGCGAAAACTATTTTTTCTTCTGCTCCTATTTTTCTTAGTGGGCTGTGTTAGCTCACAAAACTTTGAAAGTGTTAAAAAGGGAACGATTGGGGAAGAAGAAACACAGAACTACCAAATTAAAAAAGAAAGAATTCCAAAGGACTATGCCTATACCCAGGAAGACAAGGTGCTTCTTTTAAGTGATGATGGCGAAATGATTCGCAGATTAAACTTTCAAGAGCGCGTCTTTGTGTTCAGAAAAAAGTCTAAACAAAGCCTGGTGATGGACCTATATGGCAATCGGGGCTGGGTGGACCAGGACCTATTATCCAAACGCTTTGTCAGTGATATAGATCTGCCTCTAGAGGGGGTAAATTACAATCTATATACTGTTAAGGATAAACCCTATGATAATTATACCAAAACAAAGGGCATCTACATAGCCCCTTATGGAGAAGAGTTTATTGATGAGACAATTGAGCGTATGAAAGACACTCCCATAAATACCCTTGTTTTAGATTATCATGATGACTATGGACAAGTTCTTTTTAATAGTGAAGTAGCTGCAAGAGAAGTACCAGAGGCTAATGTTCAGCTCTATGAGGACAAGCAAGGACTGATTAAGAAACTAAAAGACAAGGGCTATCATCTTATTGCGCGCATAGTAGCCTTTAAAGACCCTCTTTATGCCAGTAGTCATCAAGACAAGGCCATACGGCATCCAGACGGGAGTCTTCTAGTTTCCGATGGTCTTTACTGGAATTCTCCCTATGATCGGGAGGTGTGGGAATATCTACTAGACCTAAGTAATGAAGCCCTGGAATTAGGTTTTGACGAAATTCAGTTTGACTATATTCGTTTTCCTGATAATTTTGATTCGGATATGCTAGCTTTTAATGAGCAAGATGAGACTAGGGCAGAAGCCATACAAAAGTTTATTATGTATATTCAAGCCAATCTCAGTAATAAAGATGCCATTATAAGTGCGGATGTTTTTGGTTGGGTTGCAATAGAAATGGCAGATGTTACCATAGGCCAGCAGTGGGAAGCCATAAGCAATGTGGTAGATGTAATCAGTCCCATGTTTTATCCTCAGCTTTATGGCTCTGGAGTTTTTGAGCTAGCTGACCCCCAAGCCCATCCCTATGAGGTGATTAAGATATCAATGGATTATGCCCTTAGGCGTAATAGCAATGTAAAAACGGCGGCTATTATCCGCCCTTGGCTTCAAGCTTGGAATTATTCAACAGAAGAAATAAATGAGCAAATTAAAGCCCTTGATGAAGCAGGTATTGAAGAATATCTTCTTTGGGATGTAAGTGGCGATTATCCTAAGAAGGGACTAAATTGATGCGGGTACGCAAAATAAAAAACTTATCGCAAAAAATGAAAGACTATCAGCAGCTACTAATTGAAGACCCCCAAGAAATAAAAAGACGGTTTGATAAAAGACCCATAGAACTTGAGATTGGCTTTGGAAAAGGGGAATTTCTTCTTGCCATGGCAAAAAGACATCCAGAAAAAAACTTTCTTGGGATTGAGCGCAGTGCTGAATTTGTATTAAAGGCAATGCGCCGGGTAGGAAAACTAGACAATATACTCTTTATGACAGGAAATGTTCAGGACCTTATAAGCCAAATGGATGATGATTTATTTAGTGGTCTTTATCTTAACTTTTCGGATCCCTGGCCTAAAAACAGGCATTTTAAGCGCCGATTGACCTACAGGGTTCTTCTTATAAGCTATGGACGCATCCTAAAAAAAGGGTCTATCATCCAGCTTAAAACCGACAGCCGCACCCTTTTTGACTTTAGTCTTGAGGAGCTGACGGCCCTGGGTATAACCCCCTATGATGTGACACAAGACCTTCACAAAGACCCCAGTTGGAGCCAAAACATTGCCACTAGCTATGAGATAAAATTCTCTTCCCGGGGGAAAAAGATCCTCGGTTTTAGATACAGGAGCTAGTATGATTGGAATAATTTTGGGGATTATTGTCCTTGATAGGATTAGTAAGGTTTTAGCTGTTCGCTTTCTTCAGGAAGCCTCCCTTGCACTTTGGGAAAATGTTTTTCACCTTACTTATATTGAAAATACAGGAGCTGCCTTTAGCTTATTTAAGGGTCATACCCTGGCCCTGGGCATTTTCTCTCTTATTATGGTGGCACTTCTTTCTTATTTTCTTTATAAAAGAAAAAAAGAAGGTGGGGGACTTTTGGAGCAAACAGCTCTGGCTTTTATTATTGGAGGGGCAGTTGGAAACCTTTACGATCGCCTTATCCTGGGTTATGTGATTGATTATTTTGATTTTAGGCTGATTAATTTTGCGGTCTTTAATGTAGCCGATAGTTTTATTACTGTTGGGGCAGGACTAATTCTTTTGTCAATTTTTCTTGAAGAAAAAAAGGAAAAAGAAAAAGAAAAAGAAAAAGAAGGCATATAATAGCTCCTAGAATTTAAAATGACCCCAAGGTTGGACCTAGAATCCAATGAAGAGGGTCATTTTAATGTCAAAATATTCACTGGAAAGAAAAGGGAAATGTTGAGCCAGGCTCAACGAAAAAGGAGGATATAAAACACTCACTAGAAGGTGTGTACGGTAATCTAAAAGAAAAAAGTAACTAGCCAGTGCAATCCAAACATAATACCCTAATAGTAGCGGGGAGCCCTAGCTTTTTCGTAGTCCTAGAAGCCTCTTTATAGGATGCGATGTCTGCCTATTTTCTCGGAAATATGCAGACTTACTCAGGCCCCTAGGCTTTGTGGCTATCATTAAAGATCTTTTAAATGGCTCCTTCAATTAAGATTTTCCAAAGTCTAAAGTTTTTCCTATAGATCTAAAAGTTTTGAAAACTTCTTAGAAGTGTCTTTACTTGTTAATAGGGTCAGTTCATCAAGAAAATCAAGGGTATTGTTTATTTTTTTCATATGTATATTATTTAGTAATTCTTTAAAAGCTACTGCTCCTATCATGATTTCTAATTGATACAGTAAAGTCGGTCCTTTTGCATATAAAACATTAAATGCATCTTGATCACTTCTATCGATCCCTCTTACAGCTGGTAAGTTTAGGGTTTTTTCTTTGTATAAATTAATTAATCGCAAAAATTCTTTTTCACCATAAAAATCTCTTGTTGCCATTAAAGATGAATACTCAGCAAAGGATTCATTCAACCAATCTTCCCAGGAAGTAGATTCTGCTTTAAGCCACCATAAATGGGCTAATTCATGGGCAATAAATCTGAAGGTTTTTATTTGCTGCTCAGGACTTGCGTCTTTTATATTATTTTCAATACTACCATCGGTTGATGTTGTAAGAACAATAAGCTTATCTCTACAGTAGCCTCCACCATCA
>DASRNA010000203.1:0-2156 GCA_035647655.1 Clostridia bacterium
TCTTTCAGGACCCCTTTGCCTCTTTAAATCCAAGAAGAACGATAAGTGAAACCATCATGGAGCCCATGATTATTCACAATATGTATGATAATAATAAAACACGCATGGAAAAAGTGCTAGAAATTATGGAAATTGTTGGACTGGCAGAAAGATTGGTTAACTCCTATCCTCATGAACTAGATGGCGGAAGACGTCAACGTATTGGTATTGCTAGAGCTCTGGCTCTTGAACCAAAGTTTATTGTTTGTGATGAACCTGTTTCAGCCCTTGATGTTTCCATCCAAGCCCAGATTCTTAATCTACTCAAGGATCTTCAGGTGCGTCTTGGTTTAACCTATATGTTTATTACCCATGACCTTTCTGTTGTTAATCACTTTTCTGATGATATCGCTGTTATGTATCTTGGAAAGTTTGTAGAAAGAGCAAGTTCAGATGATATTTTCTTAAAGCCTCTACATCCATATACACAAGCTTTATTATCGGCCATCCCGGTTCCTGATATTCACTACAAAAGTGAAAGGATCCTGCTAGAAGGTGAATTAACATCACCCATTGAGCCAGAGAAAAAGTGTCGTTTTGCCAATCGCTGCGCTCATGCCTTTGACCGATGCTTTAAGGAAGAACCAGAATTCTTGGAAGTTGAACCCAACCATTGGGTAGCCTGCTTCCTACATGATAAAAAATAGGGGTAATCCCCAGTAAGAAGCTAGGGTAACTCCTAGCTTTTTACATCTTAAATATAGATGGAGGCAAAGATGAAAGCAATGGTAAATGTAAAAATCCACACTGGAACAGGAAAAACACTGGAAAAAGGGACCGTTCTTTTTTCAGATAAAATTCTAAAAGTGGGTGAGAATATAAGTCTTCCAGAAGGGGTGGAAGTAATTGATGGTGAGGGACTTGTATTAACACCGGGCCTGATTGACCCCCATACTCATATATGCAACTTCCAAGGAAGAAGTACCCTTCCTGGTGTAAAAGATGGAAATGAGTATTCTTCTCCAGTTACTCCCTATGTGAGAGCCCTTGATGCGGTAAATCCAGAAGATGTTGCAATAGCAAGAACAAGAAGGGCTGGTTTTACTACAGTATTTACAACACCAGGCTCTGCTAATGTAATCGGTGGAGTCGGTTGCGCGATTAAACTTAGGGGGATGACAGCCGAAGATATGTATATTCCAGGCACTGAGATGATGAAAATGGCCCTGGGAGAAAACCCAAAGCGTTTTTTTGGTCTTCAAAAAAAGCTGCCTGTAACCCGTATGGGTGTTGCTGGACTTCTGCGCCAGACCTTGTATGATGCCAAAGTATATAGTGATGCTCTTCTTGCTTATGAAAAAGGCGAAGGTGAAAAACCTACAGCTGACTTTGAAAAAGATGCTTTAGTTAGTGTTGTTCGTGGCGAGCAAGTTTGTCGCATTCATGCCCACAGGGCCGATGATATTGTAACGGCAAATCGCATAGCAAAAGAATTTGGTTTGGACTTTGTTGTAGAACATGCCACTGAAGGCTACAAAATTAAAGAGTATTTAGCCAAGGAAAAAGTCCGCTGTGTTGTTGGTCCCGTGGCACTTTCACCAGCCAAGCTGGAACTGTGGGATATTTCACTTAA
This sequence comes from Clostridia bacterium, assembly GCA_035647655.1. Classification (GTDB taxonomy): domain Bacteria; phylum Bacillota; class Clostridia; order Peptostreptococcales; family Acidaminobacteraceae; genus DTU036. The sequence goes on from DASRNA010000203.1 coordinate 1,613, forward strand.
TAATGCCAAGGAACTTAGCCAGGCGGGAGTTACCATAGCCCTTACAGAAGATACCGATTACAATACTTGGCAACTTCTTATGCATATTGGGATTTTGATTCGGGAAGGACTTTCCTGGGAGGTGGCTCTTGGTGGGATTACACTAGAAGCAGCCAAGATCTTAAAGCTTGATCATAGAGTGGGTAGCGTTGAAGAGGGAAAAGATGCTGATTTTGCTATATTTGATGGCGATCTTTTTTCCAATTACACCAACTGCCTTATGACAATTATTGATGGGGTTATCTATACCGATTAATAAGTCTATGTTATAATGATATGTAACAATAAAAAGACATAAGGAGGTTATTTATGAAAACAGTATCAGATGTTTTTAACGAAATTTGTGACTTTGAAAAAAGAGTAGGCCTTTTCTATGAGAGCATTGGCGATGAAGTGAAAAAAGAGTATGGTAAATTCTTTGAAAATTTAGCTGAAGATGAGTACCGACATGCGGAAATTTATAAAAAACTAGGTGAAAAAGCAGCTAGAGATGAAAGAGTCATAC
>DASRNA010000204.1:0-7023 GCA_035647655.1 Clostridia bacterium
AGCTTTTATCTACTTACCGGGGCCGGACAAATAGCTAGGAATGGCGACGAAATTATAAGGCTTATCGTTAATAATGCCAAATGGGTCTTTCTTTTAGCCCTGCCAGTTATCTTATATTTTTTCTTCTTTAGAAAAAGTCTTAGCCAACTTGGGGACAAAAAAACAGAAGGGATAAAACTTTGTGGACTAGCTAGCTTGTTTTTTCTCGTCTTGCATTATAGTATGGGTGCTTTTCCTCCCCAGGAAAAAAGAATAAGCGACTTATATTTTTACACCAATCCTTTGGTTGAAACCACTAGAGAATTCGGCCTAGTTAGTTCCCTGGGCATTGATCTAAGACAAAGGATTTTTGGTGAACCAATACCCAAAGAACTGATAAAAGAAGAGAAGTATGAAGATAAGTATATAGAAGAAGGTAAAGCAGAAGAAATCTTTTATCATGAAAATATACCCCTTGAAAAAGAGCTAGTTCAAGAGGAGATTGTAATAGAGCCCCAGATTTTGGATATAGATTTTAAGGCACTAGAAAAGCAAAGAGAAAGTGAAACGCTTGCTCTTTTAGATGGGTATTTTGCTTTTCTAGAGCCTTCTTATAGCAATGAGTATACGGGTATTTTTGAGGGCTATAATCTAATTTTTATCACAGCAGAATCCTTTTGGTGGCCAGCAGTAGATCAGGAGCTAACCCCCACCCTTTATCAAATGATCCACCAGGGAATTCATTTGGAAAACTTTTACAACCCAATTTGGACAGTTTCAACCTATGATGGAGAGTATGTTGGTTTAACGGGGCTACTACCTAAGGATGGCGTTTGGAGTCTTTATAGAGCGGCCTTTAATTTTTCTCCTCAATCTCTAGGCTGGAGGATGGATGCAGCAAATTATAATTGCTATGCCTATCATAATCACACCTATACCTATTATGATCGCCACGAATCTCATCCTAATCTTGGGTATGACTACAAGGGACTAGGTTCAGGAGTAGATGTGCAGGTCCAGTGGCCTGGTTCTGATCTTGAGATGATGGAAATCACCATGGATGAGTTTTTAGATAAGGAACCTTTTCATGTATATTATCTTACTGTTAGCGGCCATGGAGCCTATAGTTTTTCGGGAAATGCAATGGCAAATAAAAACAAGGCCTATGTAGAAGAACTGGATTTAAGTGAAGAAGCAGCCAGTTATATTGCCGCTAATATGGAACTGGAACATGCTCTAAGCTATCTTCTTGCCAGACTCGAAGAAGAGGGTCTGGCAGAGAGAACACTTATTGTTCTTAATCCAGATCATATTCCCTATTCTTTGAGTGAAGAGGCTATGGAAGAATTAGCAGGGAGTTTTTCTCGTGAAATTGATCGTTACCGGAGTCATGGAATTATTTATACTCCAAATATGGAGGGGATAGAGATTAAAAAACCCGTTTCGAGTTTGGATCTTCTACCCACGGTATACAATCTTCTAGGCCTAAGTTATGAGTCCCGCCTGATTATAGGTCGAGATGTCTTTTCCGAACAAGGATTGGTTATTTTTTATAATCGGAGCTGGCTTAGCGAAAAAGGCTACTATAACTCACGAAGCGAAAAGTTTGAATCCATGGTAGAAGAGGAAATACCAGAAGGATATGTAGATAAAATAAATCAAGAGGTAAAGGAAAAGTTCTATTTTAGTGGTCTTTTATTAGAGGAAGATTATTTTTCTTACCTTCCAGAAAAAGCATTTTCATTCCAAAAAAAAGAATAAGCGCTAGTTTTACTTCTTTTCTAGCAGGAAAAGAGTAGAGAGAATACTTAAAACTAAAGAGAAAAGATATAAGAAAAAAATAAAAGGAGGACTATTGTGCAAAGGGGATTTATACTTATACTTATACTGGCTGTAATCATTGGTATATTTGTTATAAGTAATAGTGGGGTTGTTGCGATTGATTTTATTTTTACCGAAGTAATGATATCTCAAGCCATAGTGATTTTTATTTGTGTGCTCTTAGGGGCGATTTTAGCAACAATATTTGGTGGGATAAGACAAATGTCCCTTAAAAAAGAGATTAAGCAGGGAAGAACAGAAATAAGCAGACTTGAATCAGAAAATGAAAAAGTAAAAAGGGAATTAGACCTGCTTCAATCAGAAAATCAGAAGCTAAAAAAGGACATATATAGACCAAGCGCGCAAGGAAAAGAGGAAGAGGGTAGTTTTATCGATGTTATTAGTAGAAGTCATGAAAAAACTCCCAAGCAAACAAAGGACCTCTAATTGCTCCTATAGCAAATAATAAGGAAAAAGAAACTTCAATCGGCTGATTGAGGTTTCTTCTAGCTACTTGGACTAGTGAAAGCATTCTCAACTTATAGCTTAAGCTGGTCCAGTAGTTTTGAAAATAGAAAAAACTAGCCGGCAGGCCTGTGGACTTATTTCAAAGTATTAGCAATGCCTTTTGCCTACAAAAGGTAAGTTTACAGGCCATAGCAGCAAGTAATATACTTAAAGGCAAAAGGTTTCCTTTAAAAGAAGCTAGTGCTTTTTCTTACCAAAAAGCCTAGAAAACTATAAGGAAAAAGCTGACAAGGAGGATGAAATCAAAAAGAAAAACTCTCTATCATTTATTTTTATAACAGTACTTATAAGCTGTGGACTTCTCTTTTTTGTTCAGTATAGAGTAATGGGCCTAGATATAGAAGGGCTGCCCCAGACTTCAAGCCTTGATCGAAGGGCCACTTTTGAAGGCTGGTATAGGAATGAGGAAGGCAGCTTTTTTTATAAAAAAATGAAAAAACAAGTTGGGTGGCAAGAAATAGAAGATTCCCCCTATCATTTTAATGAGCAAGGACTTATGACAAGGGGTTGGTTAGAAGAAGATCACCACTACTATCTTTGCCCAGAAAGTGGAGCAAGAGCCCAAGGCTGGACAATGATTGATGATAAGCACTACTACTTCCATCCTAAAAAAGGAGAAATGATTCAATCTGCTTGGATTACAGAGGGGGATAAGCGGTATTATATAAAATCCAGTGGAAATCCAGCCAAGGATTTGTATACTGTTGATGGGGTTGATTATTATTTTGATGAAAGAACAGGGGAATGTTTGCTGGATGCTTCAAAACCCATGATTGCTTTAACCTTTGATGATGGCCCGGTAGAAAACACAGAGGAATTATTAGATTTTTTGGATGAAAACTCAGTAGATGTGTCTTTTTTTCTGCAAGGAAAAAGCATTCCAGGAAAGGAAGACCTGGTAAAGAGAATGCAAGAAGAGGGCCATACAGTTGGTAACCATTCTTATAATCACCCCAAATTTACTGAGCTTAGCGAGGAAGAAATTCTTTGGCAAGTCGAAGAAACAGATCGTCTTATTTATGAGGCTACAGGTAGTAAACCTATTTTCTTCCGCTCTCCCTACGGCCTTACCGACAAACGGATAGAGAGTGTCCTTGCCAGGCCGACCATTCTTTGGAGCGTGGACTCAGAGGACTGGAATGGTAGAAATGCTGATGAAATTCACCATCATCTTATAGATAAGGCAAAAGATGGTGATATTGTTCTTATGCACGACACCTATAGTACAACCATTAAGGCGATTAAAAAAACAATTCCCCTTCTTAGGGAAAGGGAATTTCAGTTTGTAAATATGGAGACTCTTTTTAAAGTCAAAGGACAAAAACCCCAAGGGAGAGATGTTTATTATTATCTAGAGTAAAGAGCTTAGAATCAGAAGAGTTATGGTCTTAGGATTCAAGGGCTATAGGTCAAAACACAAAGAAGACACCAGCTTAGATAGGCAGATGGTGAAAAAAATAGAAATGGAGTAGTTTACCTTTTGAATAAAGAAATTAAATTGGTTGCATTAGATATTGATGGAACTTTACTAGATAGTAAAGGCAAGATTTCTTCCAGAACAAGGAAAAAAATAAAAAGTCTTATAGAAAAAGATAAATATGTGGCACTAGCTTCAGGACGAGCCAGTAAGGCCGCTGCTAATATAAAAGAGGAATTAAGCTTAGATTTACCTATAATCTCATATAATGGGAGCGCCCTACACTTGCAGGGGGGAGAGAAGGTGTTAGATCGTAAGATTCCTCTAGAGGATGCCCTTGAGGTTATAGAATTTGCAGAAAATAAGGGCATATTTGTTAAGGCCTATATTGATGATTTGTTTTATATAGAAAAAGACCATAAATTGATAAAAGCCTTTTCCCAATATCAAAATATAGGTTACAGGGTAGTGGGCAAGTTAAGCGAGTATATTAAAGAAGATGTCAATATGATTGTCTTTATATATGATGAGCTATCTAGCGTTGATCTTGATATGCTCTTTAAAGATTTAGCGGTTACCACAGCAAGATCAACTCCCTTTGTTGTTGAGTTTATGGCTAAGGGAGCAACAAAGGCAGCAGCACTAAAACTTTTGGCTAGTCATTTAGGGATAAAAAAAGAAGAAATACTTGCTGTAGGAAATGCATTAAATGATTTAGAAATGATAGAGTATGCTGGGACAGGGTTTGCAATGAAAAACTCCGATCCTGATTTATTAAAAAAATGGGATCGTGTTTCAGACTACTCCAATGATGAAGAAGGTGTTTATCATATTATTAAAGACTTATAGGAAAAAAGACAGATTGCAAAGTCTGTCTTTTTTTCTGAGAAAGTAGAGGAAGAGGTTAAAGAAGAAGCTCCCCATCTTTTAGTATTAGTTTACCATCTAGAAAAAGGCTTGCCCTTGTCATAATCAAATCATAATGACTGGCCGCTTTTACCTTGCCGCCAAGATTTACACTGGTTCCAATTCCAATATGAACAGAACCAAAGACTCCTTCATCTTCTAACATAAGGCCAATAAATCGACAATTTGGATTTAGCCCGATGCCCAGTTCTGCAATATTGTAGACCCCGGGGTCATTTTTACTTGCTAGATCTTCTCGTAAGATATCTGCTTGGCGTCCACCTTGAATAGAGACAATATTGCCATCTTCCACATCAAAATACATAGGTTCTTCTAGCAAGCCAATTCCAAGATAGGGAATACTAGCATCGGCTACAATTCTTCCCTTTGCCGTACCTTCTATGGGAGATACATTTGCCTCTATCGTTGGTGCGGTAGAAAACTGACCTTTTTCTACCATGCAGTAAAGGGCATTTCCCCTTCTTCCCTTGGCTGAAAAAGTAAGGTCTGTTCCAAAGGGGCTAGTGAGTTGTATTTCATTAGCAGACTCTAAGGCTCTAGCCACATCCTTACAGAGGGGGGCCAGTGAGACAAAATCTGCTTCCATCCCACCTTCTATCATCATATCTTCGCTAAACTGAGTAAGAACCAAGCCTCTAGACCCTTTTTCAATGGCTTCTTTTACGGCATTGGTGTGAGTGATTGATTTTCCCACAATGGATAAAAAAGCGTCACTGGCACTCATTGCCTGGGCTATTATTTTAGGTGGTTCTTGTCCATCGGTATGTCTTGGCATCATAATAGCTATAATAGGTTCTATATCCATTCTAAGAGCAGAGGCAGCAATGGTCTCTGCTATAGACATTTTTTCAGGCTCGGTTACAATAAGTAATTTTTCGTCCTTTTTCATATTTAGGTTTAGTTTTAGTATTTTATCTGCGATTTTCCCCATTAGTATTTTTTTCAATCCTATAGCCTCCTAGTTTGGCAAATTTAATTAATAGTACAATCTAAGGTATCAATTCCTATTTTAGTATAGCAGTCCTTGGACATAATGGTCATCAGAAAAGAAGATAAACTATAATCTTTTGGGTATAAGGCTCATAAGAAAAGGTAATAATTTTGTGATGCTTAGAGCCAGGTTAGAGTGAAAAACTCAAATGTGAACATATTTTATATAAATATTTGCTAAAAGAGGTAGAAATGCCGGCAAAAGGAAAAAGGTACACAAAACAAGGTCATATATTACCCTCAACCCACAAAAGATAAAGAACAAAACGTATTATAACGGTTTAAAATATAACTTCTATTCTTATAAGATATGGTGTAAACTGAACTTATAAAAGAAATAATTCATTTGAATTCCTCAAGAAATTATTATCATTTTACATAGGCTATGGTAAAAATACGATAGTCAATTAGCTAGACTTGCTACCTGGGATGCAAATCTAGCAATAATAATGAATAATCTAAGGAGGAAGAGATGAAAAGGATAGTAGTACTCTTACTTGCTTTTGTTCTTATTTTATCACTGGGAGCATGTGCTGGTAAAGAGGAGACCCCTGAGGCTGTAGCACCAGAAGCAGAAGAGCAAACAGAAAAGGGCGACCTAGCAGATGGCATTTATTTTGCCATGGAAGATGAATTTGCTGATAGTGGATGGAAATCTACTGTAACACTTAAGGTAGAAGGTGGAGAAATTGTTAGTGCCGATTGGAATGCCGTTAATATTTTGGGGGGAGTAGACAAGAAAACCTTCTCTAAAGACGGCGATTATGGTATGAAAGAATTTGGAAATGCCCAGTCCCACTGGCACGAACAAGCACAAGAAGTAGAAGCTTATTTAGTTCAAACACAGGATCCTACCGCCATTGAATACAAGGATGATGAAGGACACACCGATGCAATAGCCGGTGTTTCAGTCCATGTCAATGATTTTTTTGAACTAGCGAAAAAAGCACTAGATAAAGAGCCTATTGAACTAGGTCAGTATGAAGATGGAGCTTATCATGCTCAGGCAAAAGAATTTGTTAATGGCTGGAAGGATACAGTAGATCTTACTGTATTAAACGGACATATTCTCAGCGTTTCTTGGGATGGAATAAGTGAAGAAGATCCTGAAATAACCAAAAAAACAGCATCTGCTGATGGAAGCTATGGAATGAAAGAAGAGGGAAATGCTCAGTCTCATTGGCATGAGCAAGCCCAAAAAGCGGAAGCCTATCTACTAGAAACTCAAGATCCTAGGAAAATTGACTATAGTGATGACCAGGGTCATACAGATGCCATTTCTGGAGTTAGTATTGGTGTTAATGGATTTTTTGATTTAGCCAAGGAAGCACTTGAAAAATAATGGATAGAAAAAAGGGTTT
>DASRNA010000205.1:0-2488 GCA_035647655.1 Clostridia bacterium
TTCCAAAACCACTGGGTAAAATAAGACCATGGACCGAGGAGAGTAGCTCCCTACTATTAGAAGCACTTAGCTCCTCTGCATTAATCCAGACAAGTTCTGGCCTTAGGCCCAGCTCAATTCCTGCATGTTCTAGGGCCTCGCAGGTAGATATATAGGCGTCTTTTAATTCTACGTATTTTCCCACCAGGGCAATCTTAACCTTTTTTTGCCGCCCCAGGTCTTTTTTTACAATTTCTTCCCAGTCGCCTAGTTCAGGCTGGCAGTTGGGAAGATCTAAAATGGCGCAGGCCTTATCAGCTAGCCCATCGCGCTCTAGGTAAAGTGGGATCTCATAGATGCTTTCTGCATCTAGATTATGAAAAACATGATTGGAAGGGATATTGCAAAATAGGCCAATCTTATCCTTTATTTCCTGGGATAGGGCCATGGGGCTGCGGCAAACAATAATATGGGGCTGGATACCCAGGCTTTGGAGTTCCTTGACCGAGTGCTGGGTGGGTTTTGTCTTTAATTCCTCTGCCTTTTTTAGATAGGGAATCAGTGTCATATGTATATAGAGAATATTTTCTCCTGGCATTTCGTATTTAAGTTGTCGTATTGCTTCTAAAAAAGGCAGAGACTCAATATCTCCTACGGTTCCACCAATTTCTGTGATAACAATATCGTTTTCTTCTCCCAGAATATAGACTCTTCTTTTGATTTCATCGGTAATATGAGGAATAACCTGGACGGTGGCTCCATCATATTCTCCTTGCCGCTCCCTATTAAGGACCCGCCAGTAGACCTTGCCTGAGGTCACTGAGGAGTAGCGGTTGAGGTTTTCATCGGTAAATCTTTCATAGTGGCCTAGATCTAGGTCTGTCTCTGCGCCATCTTCTGTCACAAAGACCTCCCCATGCTGGTAGGGACTCATCCGACCCGGATCAATATTGATATAGGGATCAAACTTTTGTATGGCCACCTTATAGCCCCTGGCCTTAAAAAGGCGGCCCAGGGAGGCGGCGGTAATGCCCTTGCCCAGGGAGGAAACAACACCCCCTGTAATAAAAATATATTTTGTATTCATAATTTCTCCAAAAAAAAGGTGATAAGTATCCTAGGAAGGATGACCTACCACAAGGGTGAAGGCACCCCTGCCAGGGTGCGCAAATAACTCCTACCAAGTATAACAAAGAAAAAGAAGGCTGGTCAAGCTAAAGCCCCTCTCTTTTTTTACATCTTTGTAAAGATTAGATTAAAGGCCCCTAGAAGTCCCGATGCTGCCATATAGGTTAGGATGCTGGCTACCAAAACCCCCAGCAGGATGGGAAAAAAGGATTCTCTTGCCCTCATGCCCGCCAAAATACTGGCAACTACTCCTGTATAGACTCCTGTTGTGGGAAAGGGAATGGCAACAAAGATAAAAAGGCCCCATTTTTTAAAGGCCATATGCTTGTTCATTTTTCGCTCTGCCCGGCCCTCATAGGCGTCAATCAGCCGCTCAAAAATATGATATCTTCTTAAAAAGGCAAAAAGAGGCTTTACCATAAAAAGAAGGGGAAAAACAATCAGCATATTTGCCAGCATGGGAAGAAGAAAGGAAAGGGGAAAGGGAATTCCCTGGCTCATAGCGTAGGGAATTCCTCCTCTAACTTCACTAATGGGCATCATAGATAGAAGTATAGCAATTAAATAACTTTTCATTTTTTCTCCAAAAGGGTCTCAAATTCATCTACTAGGCTGCTAAAGATTTCCAGGGCTTCCTTTACTGGCTGGGGCGAGCGCATATCAAGTCCCGCTTCCAGCAGAACATCTACGGGGTATTTGCTGCTTCCTGCTGCCAGAAAACCTCTATAACCTGCTAGGGCCCCCTCCTGCTGATCCAGAACTCTTTTAGCAAAGCTGGTCGCAGCGCTTAGGCCTGTGGCATACTGGTAGACATAAAAATTATAGTAAAAATGCGGGATCCGACTCCACTCATGACTGATATCTTCATCTACTTCTACCTTGGAGCAGAAGTACTTATCATTTAAGTCCCCATAGCTTCTGCTAAAGTCTTCACTACTAAGCCCCTGGCCCGCTTCTACCCTGGCATAAATATCTCTTTCAAATTCAGCAAACATGGTTTGCCTAAAAAGAGTGCCCTTAAAGGTCTCTAGATAGTGATTAATCAAATAAAGGCGGATATTTGGATCTTCTTCTTTTTCTAACAGGTAGTGGTTGAGCAGGGCTTCATTAAAGGTAGAAGCAATCTCTGCTAAAAAGATCCCATAGCTAGCATAGGTATAGTCCTGCTCCCTAGAAGAAAAGTAGCTATGGAGGGAATGACCCATTTCATGGGCTAGGGTAAAGAAGTTGGATAGGTTGTCCTGATAATTTAGCAGCATATAGGGCGCTGTGTCATAGCAGCCACTGGAATAGGCGCCACTGCGCTTGCCAGGACGCTCATCTACATCAATCCAGCGGCCTTTTAGGGCCTGGTCTACAAGCTCCACATAGTCGGCTCCCA